>NZ_JBKQQD010000427.1:0-94143 GCF_052144515.1 Mycobacterium sp.
GTTTCGTTCTCAACTGCGCCCAGATCGGCACAGCATTCACACCGACCTTGAAACGTGAGCCGGTGACAGGAAATTCCTAGGGACAGGGCACGCAAAAGCCGGCGCGGATGACGCACCGTTGGTCCACCATACCTGGTTTACGGGCCTGGCCAAAATCGCTGACAGAGGAATCAAGGCCGCCGCCTCGACCCACCATAGGGCTTCTGACAAGCGCATACTTAACGCCGATGACAAGACCCCTGGATGGCGCTGCGCAGGCGCGCAAACCCGTGATGCTGACCGTCGACGACGATCCCGCGGTCTCCCGTGCGGTGGCTCGGGACCTGCGGCGCAAATACGGCGAGGACCACCGGATCGTGCGCGCGGAGTCCGGCCAGGATGCCCTGGACACCCTCAAGCAACTCAAACTGCGTGGCGAAACGGTCGCAACCCTCATTGCCGACTACCGGATGCCGCAAATGACGGGCATCGAGTTCCTCGAACAGGCGATGGACTTGTACCCGGCGGCGCGGCGGGTGCTGCTGACCGCCTACGCCGACAGCCACGCCGCCATCGATGCGATCAACGTCGTCGACCTAGACCATTACCTGCTCAAGCCGTGGGATCCTCCCGAGGAGAAGCTTTATCCCGTCATAGACGCGCTGTTGGACGCCTGGAAGCGGGCGCCGGACCACCCCATTCCGCACACGAAGGTGGTCGGGCACCGCTGGTCGGCGCGGTCTTGGCAGGTCCGCGACTTCCTGGCCCGCAACGGGCTCTACTACAACTGGTTCATGGCCGACGAGCCAGAAGGCGAGCGGCTACTGCAAGCCGCCGGCGAGGACGGCCTGCGGCTACCGGTCGTCATCACCGAACGCGGTCACCCTCTGGTCGAGCCCACCGATGCCCAACTGGCCGACACGCTGGGCCTGACCACCAAACCGTCGCAGGAGTTCTACGACCTGGTCGTTATCGGTGGCGGGCCCGCGGGCCTCGCCGCTGCCGTCTACGGCGCCTCCGAGGGACTGCGCACGGTGCTCATCGAACGCACCGCCACCGGCGGCCAGGCCGGGCAGAGCTCACGGATCGAGAACTACCTGGGCTTTCCCGACGGGGTGTCGGGCAGCCAGCTGGCCCAGCGGGCGCGCAAGCAGGCGGAGAAGTTCGGCGCCGAACTGATCACCGCCCGCACGGCCACCGCGCTGGAAATCAACGGGTGCGCACGCACCGTGCGGTTCGCCGACGGCGGCTCCATCGACGCGCACGCTGTCATCGTGGCCACTGGCGTCGCCTATCGCCAGCTGGCCGCCACCGGGTGCGAGGAGCTGGTCGGCCGTGGCGTCTACTACGGAGCGGCCACATCCATCGCCTCGGAGTGCAAAGGCGAGGACGTCTACGTCATAGGCGGAGCAAACTCGGCCGGCCAGGCCGCGATGCACCTTTCCCGCGAGGCCAATTCGGTGACCATTCTGGTGCGCGCCCCGTCGCTGGAGGCCTCGATGTCCTACTACCTGATCCAGCAGATCGAACAGAACCCCAAGATCACCGTCCGCACCTGCACCGAAGTCCAATGCGCCACCGGCACCGACCACCTGGAGAAACTCACCCTGGTCGACAACCGCACCGGCGACACCGAGGAGGTCGGCTGCGGGCGGATGTTCATCTTCATCGGCGCGGCACCGCGCACCGACTGGCTCGACGGGGTCCTCGCCCGCGACGACCACGGCTTCATCCTCACCGGCCCGGATCTACGCAACGTGTGCGGCTGGACGCTGGACCGCCCGCCCCACCACCTGGAAACCAGCGTGCCGGGCGTCTTCGTCGCCGGCGATGTGCGCTCCGAGTCCGCCAAGCGGGTCGCGGCCGCGGTCGGCGAAGGATCAATGGCCGTGATGCTGGTGCACCGCTACCTATCGGAGTCATGACGGCATGACCGCGGAGATGCCGTGCGAGCCCGACGAGCTGCGCAGCCTGTTCCTGTTCGAGGCGCTCACCGACGAGCAACTCGCGGTGTTGTGCAGCAACGGACATATCGAGAACTACCAACCCGGCCCCATCTGCGTCGAGGGCGAACCGGCGACCTGCTTCTACGTCCTCATCGAGGGTGAGCTGACGATGTCGAAGCTCTCCGGTGGTCAGGACATCGAAACCAACCGGACATCGCAGCGCGGCGTGTACTGCGGGGCCTGGCGGGCGTTCACCGGCGGAAAACAGAAGAGCTACGACGCCTCGGTGCACGTGACCAAGCCGTCGCGGTTCTTCGTGATGGACGCGCCGGTGTTCGCCCAGTTCATGAGGGACCAGTTCCCGATGGCGGTCCACCTGCTCGACGGCATCGCCGTCGGCACCGACCGGACCCGCCGGATCATCGACAATCGGGAAAAGCTGCTGGCTTTGGGCCGGTTATCGGCCGGGCTGACCCACCAGCTGAACAATCCCGCGGCCGCCATCGCACGAGCCGCAGACGAGCTTCGCGGCCGCATTGCCCGCATGCGGTCAAAACTGGCAATGCTGGCCGACGGCACCGTCACCCCCCAGACGCTGAACGGACTGGTGCGACTGCAGGAGGCGATCGCCGAGCAAGTCGCCAAGTCAGCTTATGGTCGTTCGGGGCAGCACCTGAGCGCCATCGAGACCGCCGACCGCGAGGACGCCGTCGGCGACTGGCTGGACGAGCACGGCATCGAGGGCGGATGGGACATCGCACCGACATTCGTCGAAGGCGGCATCGACACCGATTGGCTGGAGCGGATTTCCGCGGCCGCCGAGGAATTGGAGGCGTCGACTTCGTTGGATGAGGCGATCCGGTGGATCACCTACACCATCGAAAGCGAACTTCTGATGAACCAGATTTCGGAAGCGAGCAAGCGCATTTCGGCATTGGTCGCCGACGCCAAACAGTACTCGCAGATGGACCGGGCCCCGTTCCAGGTGGTCGATGTGCATGAGCTGCTGCGCAGCACGCTGACGATGTTTGCCGACCGGTTGGGTAAAGACGCAAGCAAGCACGCCGGGCAGAACCCAGTTATCAACGTGATCAAGGATTTCGACAAATCGCTACCCGAAATCCCTTGCTATCCAGGCGATCTCAATCAGGTGTGGACCAATATTATCGACAACGCGATCGCCGCGATGCGCGATGAGGGCGGCACGCTGACCATCCGGACCTGCCGCGAGGGAGAGAAGATGGCCCGGGTCGAGATCTGCGACACCGGGCCCGGCGTCCCCGAGGACGTTCGCCAGCACATCTTCGAGCCGTTCTTCACCACTAAACCGTTCGGGGAAGGCACCGGCCTTGGGCTGGACCTGGCATTCAACATCGTTGTCAAGAACCATCGCGGCGATCTGCGCGTGGAATCCGTGCCCGGTGATACGCGGTTCATCGTGCTACTGCCGCTGGAGGCGGCCCCCATCGTGGATAGGGTGGATGATGTAGCGCCGGAGGAATAGCGCCTCCACACCGCCGGTTGCAGCCACCATGACCGATTCTCATGCCAGTTCCGCTGCTGACAAACCCAATCTCGGCCGGTTCGGATCGTTCGGACGCGGCGTAACGCCCCAGCAAGCCAAAGAAATCGAGTCACTGGGCTACGGCGCCGTCTGGGTGGGGGGTTCACCGCCGGCCGAGTTGGCCTGGGTGGAGCCCATTCTCGAGGCGACGACCAGGTTGCAGGTCGCCACGGGCATCGTCAACATCTGGACGGCGGCCGCCAAGCCGGTGGCCGAGTCGTTCCACCGAATCGACAAGGCCTACCCAGGCCGCTTCCTGCTGGGCGTCGGCGTCGGCCATCGCGAGGCGATCAGCGAATACCGCAAACCCTACGACGCGCTGGTGGAGTACCTGAACCAGCTCGACGACTACGGCGTGCCCGCTAACCGGCGCGTCGTGGCGGCACTGGGCCCGCGGGTCCTCGAGCTTTCCGCACAGCGCAGCGCGGGAGCGCACCCCTACCTCACCACTCCCGAGCACACCGCCCGGGCCCGCGAGCTCATCGGTCCGTCGGCGTTTTTGGCGCCCGAACACAAGGTGGTGCTGACCACGGACGCCGAGAAGGCGCGCGCGATAGGTCGCAAAGCGCTCGACGTGTATTTCAACCTGGCCAATTACCGCAACAGCTGGAAGCGGCTGGGCTTCACCGAGGACGAAGTCACCCGGCCGGGCAGCGACCGCCTGGTCGATGCGGTGGTGGCCTACGGCACGCCCGAGGCGATCGCGGCCCGGCTCACCGAGCACCTCGACGCGGGCGCTGACCACGTGCCTGTGCAGATCCTTACCAAAGATGAAAACCTGGTTTCGGCGCTGGCCGAATTGGCGGGGCCGCTTGAAGTGAATCGCACCTGAGCTCAACGCGGAGGGGACCTGGATGACCGGCAAAGTTTCACTGAAACCCGACCTGGGCCGGTTCGGCGCCTGGCTGCCCACTCGCTCCATCACCCCAGAGCTGGCCGCTCAGATCGAATCGCTCGGTTACCGCGCGATCTGGATCGGTGGGTCACCGGACGCCGATCTGGCCTGGGTCGACGCTGCCCTGGCCGGGACGGCCTCCGTGCAACTGGCCACCGGGATCGTCAACATCTGGACGGCACCGGCTCCGGCTGTCGCCGAGTCCTTTCAGCGGATCGAAAGCGCCCACCCGGGAAGGTTCCTGCTGGGCATCGGTGCAGGGCACCGCGAGCACACCCAGGACTACGCCAAGCCCTACGACGCACTGGTCAGCTACCTCGACGAACTCGACGCCGCCATGGTGCCGACCAGCCGTCGGGTACTGGCGGCGCTCGGTCCCCGGGTGTTGCGGCTGTCGGCGGAACGCAGCGCAGGCGCCCATCCGTATCTGACCACACCCGAGCACACGGCCAAGGCGCGCGAGCTGGTGGGGAGCTCGGTGTTCCTGGCGCCGGAACACAAGGTGGTGCTCACCACGGACCGCGACGAAGCTCGGGCGATCGGCCGCCGATACCTCGAGCACTACCTGGGCCTGAGCAACTATGTGAACAACTGGCTGCGGCTGGGGTTCACCGAAGACGACGTACGCAAGCCCGGCACCGACAAGCTGGTCGACGCACTGGTGGCCTACGGCACGCCTGACGCCATTGCGCAGCGTCTCAACGAGCACCTGGAAGCCGGTGCCGACCACGTTGGGGTCCAGGTGCTGGACGGCTGGCCGGAGGACAAGCTCCTGCAGGTACTGAGTGAACTAGCCGGGCGACCACTGGGTTAGAAGCTCCGCTATGGTCTTTGACCATGCGGCTGCTGGTGACCGGTGGCGCCGGGTTCATCGGCGCTAACTTCGTGCACAGCGCGGTACGCGAGCACCCCGACGACGCGGTCACGGTGCTCGACGCCATGACCTACGCCGGCCGGCGCGAGTCGCTCGCCGATGTCGCCGACTCCATCAGGCTGGTGGAGGGCGACGTCGCCGACGTCGAGCTGGTTTCTCGGCTGGTCGCCGAGTCCGACGCGGTCGTACATTTCGCCGCCGAAACCCACGTGGACAACTCGCTGGACGACCCGGAGCTGACCCTGCGCACCAACGTGATCGGGACGTTCGCCGTCCTGGAGGCGGTACGACGACACGGCGTGCGGCTGCACCACGTCTCCACCGACGAGGTCTACGGTGACCTCGAACTCGACGAGCCCACGCGGTTCACGGAATCGACGCCCTACAACCCGTCGAGCCCGTACTCGGCCACCAAAGCCGCCAGCGACGTGCTGGTCCGGGCCTGGGTGCGTTCCTACGGCGTGCAGGCGACGATCTCCAACTGCTCCAACAACTACGGGCCGTATCAACACGTCGAAAAATTCATCCCACGCCAGATCACCAATGTGCTCACCGGCCGGCGTCCCAAGCTGTACGGCAGCGGCGCCAACGTCCGCGACTGGATCCACGTCGACGACCACAACAACGCGGTGCGGCGGATCCTCGAAAAAGGGCAGATCGGCCGGACCTACCTCATCGGCGCCGAAGGTGAGCGCGACAACCTGAGTGTGCTGCGCACGCTGCTGAAGATGATGGGTCGCGACCCCGACGATTTCGACCACGTCCCCGACCGCGTCGGCCACGACTTGCGGTACGCCATCGACCCGTCGGCCCTGTATGACGAATTATGCTGGGCCCCAAAGCATACCGACTTCAGCGAGGGCCTGCAGGCCACCATTGACTGGTACCGAGACAACGAATGGTGGTGGCGTCCATTGAAGGACGCCACCGAGGCCCGTTACGAAGAACGCGGTAAGTGAGATGAAGGTTCGAGAGCTCGCGATCCCGGGCGCCTGGGAAATCACTCCCACCATTCACGGCGATTCCCGCGGCTATTTCTTCGAATGGTTCACCGACCGCGGGTTCAGCGGCTTCGCCGGTCACCGCCTGGACGTCCGGCAAGCCAACTGCTCGGTGTCGTCGGCCGGTGTGCTGCGTGGCCTGCACTTCGCACAGGTGCCACCGAGCCAGGCCAAGTATGTGACCTGTGCGTCCGGGTCCGTGTTCGATGTCGTCGTCGACGTCCGTCTGGGCTCACCGACCTTCGGCCGCTGGGACTCCGTTCTGCTCAACGACACCGACCGCAGGACGATCTACATCTCCGAAGGGCTGGCGCACGGTTTCGTTGCGCTGGAAGACAATTCGACCGTGATGTACCTGTGCTCGTCGGAATACAACCCCCAGCGCGAGCACACCATCTGCGCCACTGATCCCGAGCTGGCAATCGACTGGCCCGTGATCGACGGCGTCGCTCTTTCGTTGTCCGACCGCGATGCGGCGGCCCCGAGCCTCGACGAAGTGCGCACGTCCGGCGTCCTGCCGACCTGGGAAGAGACGCAGGCGTTTATCGCGGGTATGCGAAACAAGATCAGCCGGTAGCGCAGGCGACACCGATAAAGGAGAACTCGGTGAAGCGTGAGCTGTTGATCGTCGTCGGCGCCGCGACCATCGTTGCGGGCATGGCGGGCTGTTCCAGCAACAACCGAGCCTCCGGCCCGTCGTCGAGTGCGGCGGTGTCGTCCAGCACAGCAGCGAGCTTTGGCTCCGCGCCCACTGCATCCGCTACTCCCGCTGCGTCCGGGCAACCGCAGGTCACCATCGGCGGTCAGCCCCAGAACGTCGGTGGCCCGGTGGTGTGCTCGATGACAAACGGCAAGTTCTCCATCGCCATCGGCGACACGGTCACCGGCGTGATCGTCGGTTTAGAGCAGGACGGGTCGGCGGTCCACAATGCCGGGTTCGGAACCGTCAACGGCGTGGTCATGAGCTTCACGGAGGGCGCCCGGGCAATAGCGCCACCGCCGTCAAGACCGGTAAGAACTACAAGATCACCGGCACAGCCAGCGGCGTGGACAATTCGGGACAGCAGATCAATAAGGACTTCACGGTCGACGTCACCTGCCCGGCCGCTTAGCGCGCTAGCCCGAGCCGGCTTCCCGTCTAGACCAAGACGTGTGCAAAAATTTGTGCGAACGGGGCTACCCAGTTTCCCGAGTGGCGAGCCCTCCGACCCGGCCGGCCAGCCGCCACCCGACCAATCCGCTGGCCCACAGCAGCACGGTCACCACTTCGGCGCCGACGCTGATCGCCGCGTGGGGCGAGGGCTCCCAACCCCGCTCGACAAAGCCGAAGATGCCGACGGTCCTCGACAAAATGAACGCGACCACAGAGCCGCCGGCCACAGCGGCCGCGGCCCAGCGCAGCCAGCCCGGACCACCGGCAAGGATCAGCACAGCCAGCGCGAACAAGACGCTGGCCTGGATCAAAAATGCAGTACCGATCGTCGGGATGTGCTGGTAGCCATGGACATAGAGGTAGGCGTGGCTGGCGGCGCTGACTGCCAAGGACGCGGCCAGGCCCAGCCGGAGTAGCAAAGTCATTGCAATGTCCGTTCTTTCAACGCGAGGGCTTGGTCGCCGCGGGTGTAGCTCACCTCGCGGATGCCCAGCGCGTCGGCGAGCTTGCCGGCGGGCAGGGTGACCGGCTTCGGCGCCGGGCCATCGCCGGGATGGGGCAGCGGGTAGGCGGTAGTCGTCCCGCTGTAGAAGGTCACGTTGCCTTCCGTCTTGGAAAACAGTTGGTGAACATGACCGTTGAGGCAGGTGACCGAGGCGAACCGGCGCAGGTAACTCAGCGCCTGGGTGGCATCGTCGGTGCCCCAGCCCCAGTCCGGGTACATCGCGAACAGCGGTATATGGCTGATGACGATGATGGGCGTGTCACTCGACAACCGCGTGACATCTTTTTCGACGAACTCCAACTGCTCGACACCCAGATGCCCAAGCTTCTTCAGGTTCAGCGTGTTGACCAACGCGATCACGTGCACGCCGGCGATGTCAAAGCTGTACCACCCGTCGCCGGTGCTTCCCGCGCCGAAGACGCTGCGGTACTTCTGACCCGCATCGTCGACCGAGTCATGCTCGCCGGGCACGGTGAAAACGTGTGGTGCTTTCAGGCCGCTCATCATCTGCTTGGCCTGGTCGAATTGGTCCGGGCTGGCCAAATGCGTGATGTCGCCGGTGTGAATGACGAAATCCGGTGTGTAGCCGAGGTTATTGATGCGATCGATCGCGTGGCCGAAGGTGTCGGCAACGTTGGGATTGGCCGGTCCGGAGAATCCGAGGTGACTGTCGCTGACTTGGGCGAAGCGCAGGGCGGGCCGGACCTGGGCATGAGCGTGCTCGGCCGCAGCGACACCGGCGACGTGCGAGATGACCTCGCCGCCGGCCACGGCTAAACCGACCGCGGCTCCGAACCACGCGGTGTGCCGGATGAGCTGGCGGCGACTCATCGTGTTCGGATCACGCGTCATGGGGTCACCACCACGGTGCCGTGCATCATCGGGTGAATGGAGCAGACGTAATCGAAAGTTCCTGCCGCGGAGAAGGTATGCGAGAAAGTGGCACCCGTCCCCATCCCGGGCGAGTGAAACGAACCGTCGCTCGCGGCCACCGTGTGGGGTTCCTCGTCGTGGTTGGTCCAAGTGACAGTGCTGCCCGCGCGGACGGTCAGCGTAGCGGGGGCAAACGCGAAGTTGTCGATATTGACCTGGTCGCCGCTGACCGGGGCCGCCGGTACGGTGACCGGCATTGAGGGCATCGACATGGAGGGCGTGCCTGTACCGACGGGAGGCCGCGATCCCGAACATCCGGCCAGCGATAGCACGCTCACCGCTAACGCGGCAAAGGTACGTTTTCGAAGCATGGCAGCAGTCATGCCAAGTAATAGGGCGGCGGGTTACACCCGTTAGGCCGCTCCTCAGGCGATCTCTGTAATCCCTTGTGCCACTTGAGCTTCACTAGTCACAGGGAAGGCGTTTGTGTCGGTGGGCCTTCGTAAAATTTGAGGCATGGGTTGCAGCAGTCGCGAAGAGATCGTCGAGGTCTTCGACGCGCTCGACGGCGCCCTGGACCGCTTGTGTGAGTTGTCTTTTGACGTGTTGACGACTCCAGAACTGCTGCGGGCCCTCGAGCGCCTGGAACGCGTCGCCCGCCGCCCGCGCGCACCCCAGCACAGCATCATTAACCAGATCGGCGCACAGGCCGGCGAGGAAGAGTTGGGCGGCACGCTGCGCTCGGCTTTGGCTGACCGGTTGCGGATCACCAAGGCTGAAGCCGGCCGGCGTATCGCCGACGCCGAAGATCTCGGTGAGCGCCGGGCGTTGACCGGTGAGCCGCTGGCGCCGCGGTTGTCCGCGACCGCGGCCGCCCAACGCGACGGTGTCATCGGGGATAAGCATGTCGAGGTGATCCGCAGCTTTTTCGCCCACCTGCCTGCCGAGGTGGACCTGGGTACCCGCGAGGCCGCCGAGGCCGACCTGGCTGGCAAGGCCGGCGGGTATCGCCCCGATGAGTTGGCCCAATACGCCAAGCGGATCATGGACTGGCTGCATCCCGATGGGGAATTCAGCGACGCGGAGCGCGCCCGCAAGCGCGCCATCATCCTGGGCAAGCAGGAATTCGACGGGATGTCACGCCTGAGCGGACTGGTCACCCCGAGCTGAGGGCCGCCATCGAGGCCATGCTCGCTAAACTGGCCGCCCCCGGAGCATGCAACCCCGAGGATCAGACCCCCGTGGTCGATACGGCACCCGATGAGGATGCGGTGCGCCGCGATCACCGTTCGGAAGCCCAGCGCAACCATGACGGGTTCCTGGCCGGATTGCGCGGCCTGTTGGCCTCGGGACAGTTGGGCCAGCACAACGGCCTACCCGTGTCGATCGTGGTGACCACGACGCTGCAGGACCTGGAGGCCGCCACCGGCAAGGCCCTGACCGGCGGGGGCACCCTGGTGCCGATGTCGGATGTCATCCGCTGGGCCAGCCACGCTCATCATTACTTGGCCATTTTCGATCACGGCAAGGCCCTGGCCCTGCATCACACGAAACGTCTGGCCTCTCCCGCGCAGCGAATCATGTTGTACGCCAAGGACCGTGGATGCACGAAGCCCGGCTGTGACGCCCCCGCCTACCACAGCCAGGTCCACCACGTCCAAGGATGGACTAAGACCCGCCGCACCGACATCAACGAACCGACCCTGGCGTGCGGTCCGGATAATCGGCTCGTCGAGAAAGGCTGGACCACCCGCACCAACGCCCAGGGCGACACCGAATGGATCCCGCCGCCGCACCTGGACCATGGCCGACCCCGCACCAATAGCTTTCATCATCCTGAAAGACTCCTCGGCAACCCGGACGACGACGAACCCGATTGACGCCAGCGACCTACGCCGGCGCAATCGGGCCAGCCGGGGCGAAAACTTCGATCGCTCCGTTGACCTCGCGAACCATCAACTTCGGCAACGGCTTTGGAGCGATCGGTAATTGGTGGGTGAGCACCTGTCCGCTGGGCGCGAACGAGGTCGTGTGGCATGGGCAATGCAGCTGGTCGTCGGATGCGTCGAACCACAATCGACACCCCTGATGGGTGCACACGCCGGATACGGCTTCGGGCTCGCCGTTGACCCGCCGCACGAATCCATTGACCGAGCCGAGATCGAAAGGATGCATGACTCCGTCGGGCACTTCCGAACTGGCCGCGACGCGCATCCAGCGTCCGTCGTTGGGCGTGAGCTGCCCGGACGCGGCGGGGGCTTCGGCTCGCCCGCCGAGGACGAGTCGGTCGACCGATACCGCCGTGACCGCGGCGGCCGCGGCGGCCGATGTCCCGACGACAACCTGGCGGCGCGTCGTGTTCCACTTCGACATCGGCGCCACTTCCGGGGGCGTGCCGGCCATTTGCTCGGCGAGACGGGCGTGCAGATCGTTGAAGAATTCCTGGCGCGGGGCGTCGTCACCCGGCCGGGCCGCGCGCAGTTCGATCGCCGTTCGGATCTGCGCCGCCTCGAAGTCGTCGGGCTGGAATGCCTTGGGGCGCCGACCGCGGAGCAGATCGTCGATGTACTTGCGCAATCCTCGCGCGTTCATGGCTGTCCCCCATCGTTCACCTGCGCTGCGAGTCTCAGCGCGCGATGTTGCAGCACCTTGGCGTTGGCGACGCTGATCCCGAGTTCCGCGGCTGACTCCTTGATCGAATTACTTTCCAGGAAACGTAGTTCCAGAATCCGCCGGTAGTTGTCCGGCAACGTGTCGAGAACCTGGGCGACACGTTGAGGAGCGACGCTGATCGCTTCCTCGCTCTCGGGCGGCTGCTCGATGTCCTCGATCGAGGTGATCTCGCGTCCCAGCGTCTCGCGCCAGTGCGCGGCGAGCACCGTGCGTGCGGTGGCCCTCAGGTAGGCGCGCACCTCCCCCACGCTCGCGGTGAGGCGTAGCGGTCGCAGCGCGGCGAGGAACACCTCGGCGGTGAGGTCCTCGGCGTCCGCCCGGTTGCCGACCCGAGCGAACAGGGTGCGGTACACCCAGGTCGCGTTGTCCTGATACACCGCTTCCCAGTCCGCGTAGGCCTGGTGTCCTGGGTCGGGCACCGCGCGCAGCTGCCGCGGACCGACGGGTTCGTTTCGTGCTGTCACGTGCCTCCTTCACCGATCTATATCAGCTCGGGTTACACATGCACTGCAATCGGTGCCGGCCAGCGTTCTGAAGTGCCCACCACACCGGCAAAGACTAACCCGACTTGCCGGTGGGTGCAGTTACGCCGCTCGGGCCTCGACCACACTGAGGGGCGAAGCGGTCTGCACCACCCGCGTCACCTGGAATCCGGCTTGCCTAAGCAGATCTCGGTACTCCGCGGCAGTGCGTTCGCGGGCCCCCAAATTCAGCAGCATCTCCAAATCCACCCATTTTCCCGGGAAGTCACGGTTGTGTTTGGGGATGACCAATTCGACCAGCAACACCGTGGCTCCGGGGCCGGCTGCCTTGCGAACGTTACGCAGGATCTGCACCGCCTTTTCGTCGGGCCAGTCGTGCATGATGTTCTTGAGGATGTAGGCGTCACCACCGGCCGGTACGCTGTCAAAAAACGACCCCTCCGCGATACGCACCCGGTCGGCGACTTTGTGCTCGCGCAACAGGCTTGGAGCGTTCGCAACAACCCGCGGCAGGTCGTACAGTACGCCCCGCGAAGCCGGCGCCCCCGCCAGGATGGCGGCCAGCAGTGGGCCATGCCCACCGCCCACGTCGACTATCGTGGGGTAGGCGCTGAAATCGTAACCGGCGACCACCGGCCCGTCCGTCAGCTCCGAAACACTCGTCATCGTCTGGTTGAAAAGCGCGGCAATCTCGGGCTGCACGGCGAAATAGTCGAAACTCTCCCTGCCGCGCAATGCCGGCACGACCGTACTCCCGGTTCGGATCGAATCCACCATCAGGGTCCAGCGTTCGCGCTGCTCGGCCGACCCGTAGAACTGCGCCGCCCAAGTCATCGAGATCGGCGCGTCCGAACGCAGAGTGCCGGCAAGGGAATTCAGCTCATAGCGTCCGTCGCGGCGATGAACGAAGATGCCCTTGCTGATCAAGGCCCGCAGCAGCCGGCGTAGCGCGTCCGCGTCCGCGCCCACCCGGGCGGCCAGCTCCTCGATCGGCAGCGGACCGTTGCTGAGGGCATCGGCGACACCGAGTTGGGCCGCCACAGTGATTCCCTGCGACGTCCAGGCGGCAATGATCATCTCCATCATTGCTGCCGGCGCGGGTGTCAGCCGTTGATGGAGCCGATACAGATAGTGGCGAATCCACTCCACAACGCGCGCCAACTTGGCGGGTGGCACCTTGGTGATCTTGGCGGTGGAAGACACCGCCTCACCTTCGGGGCTCGTGCGGGGCGACTTGTTCAATTTATTCACTCGCATTCACTCGCATTCACTCGCATTCAGTGGCATCCAGTGGCATCCAGGGGCATCCAGTAGCACCGACAAGATCGGTGGTCGTCGCCGCCCCGAGGTCTCGACTGATATCCGCGGATATCCGGCGATGACTCACCGAACGCAGAAACGTTGTCAGTGCCCAGGTCATGAACCGGTCCGAGATCATCGCCGCCGGTCTCAGCACGGACTCACTGCGGGACACTTGCAGCGTGGTCACCCAGGACACGGCCTTGACCTTGCGTCGCCTGGTGTCCTCGTACCAGCGCAGCGCGCTCGAGAGATCACGGTTGCTGGTGTGCACATCTTTGCCGCCCCTTGCGAAATCCGACAGCGCCTCGCGCAACACCATCGTGTCGAGCAGCGCCTGGTTGGTCCCTTGCGCAAGGGTGGGCGGCATCGTGTGCGCAGCGTCGCCAAGCAACGTCATCGCACCTTGACCCGAGCGTGGGATCGGATGCCGAAAATGCGGGAACGGCGAAGGGGCCAGATCCTCGTCGGTCAACGTCGCGAGTACTCGATCGACCGAGTCGGACCATCCTTTGAAATTGAACCGGATCATCTCGATCGGACGTCGCGGTCTGACGAACTCGCGCGACCATGGCAAGTCGAACCACCACTGCACATCGGAACCTCCAGCGGGCCACAGCCCAACATTTCCGTGCGCGCCGATAATCATTTGTGCGACGTGCTTTTCGACGACGTTTGGAAGGGTGACCAGTCCCTGCCAGCTGCACCAACCGGTCGGCTCCGCGGATTGCGCGCCGACGATGTCTCGAACCATTGAGTGCAGGCCATCCGCACCGATCAACAAATCTCCTTCGGTCCAGCTGCCGTCTTCGAACTCGAGCCGAACTCCGTCTTGCGTACTGACCACCCCGACCGCACGGGCATTGCACCAGATGCGTTCGGCCGGAAAGCCTTCCAGCAGGCGTTCCAGCAGGACTCGACGTGGGACCATCCGAACCGGTGCGCCCAGCCGATTCACGATCGCAGTCAGGTCCACAGTGGCAACCGGGCGACCCGTGGATGTGATGACCCGCAGGGTGGACAGCAGCTGCCCGGCCCCATCCATATCGACCCCCAGCTGCTCTAGAACCGTGGCGCCGTTGGACCAGATAGTTACGGCGCCCCCACCTGCCTTCACATCCGGCCGCCGGTCGAAGACGGTGACGTCATGTCCGTCGCGCAATAATCCCCGAGCAACGGAAATGCCGCCCACACCGGCGCCGACGACGAGGATCCGAAGCGGCCGAGTCGACCGACCATTCGGCATTGGCATCTCCTTCGAGGAACGCCTAAATTGACGGGTCACTTCAGTCCTCCGCGTGGCGTTCGTAAGCCCATCGCTCAAGTCGCGCTTGCAACTTCACCAGGCCAAGTCCAACGAACGTCGCGCCGGTTGAAAAGTAGACCATCAGCAGCGGATTCATCTCAAACCTCCTACTAGTACCACGTAGGACTTCGACGAGAAGTTCACCCGTGCGCGGACATCCCGGCTCGCAACGCGATTTAGTCAGCCCGCCATTTCGCCACTGCGGCAAGTACCGCTTGGGTGGACGCGCGGCTTCCGACGGTGATCCGAGCAGCGCCGTCCGGGTAGTAGCGGGCCTTCAGCCCGGCGTCGAACACGTCTCGCCAGGGTCGTCCGACGGCCGGCAGGTAAACAAAGTTGGCGTGCCCGTCGGTGGCATACACACCCATTGCCCGAAGGCGCCGGCACAGGTAATCCCGCTCACCGGTGATGCGCAGAATGCGTTGCCGCAACTGGTCTTCAGCGTCGTAGGACGCCGCCACAGCGGCCAAGCCGGTGATGCCCATGCCGAACGGCAATTGCATCGCCCACAGGGTTCTGGCGAGTTCTGGTGATGCGAAACCGTAGCCGATACGAAGCCCGGCCAATCCGTAGGCCTTCGAGAAGGTCCGCAAAACCACGACATTCGGAAAGCGCCGGATCAGGTCCGGCCCGTCGATGCGGTGCTGGGGGGCGACAAATTCGATGTAGGCCTCGTCGAGCAGCACGATCGTGTCGTCCGGCACCTGCCGCAGGAATCGCAGCACATCCGTGACGGGTTCCAGGGTGCCGGTCGGGTTGTGCGGGCGACACACGACGACGACGCGGGCGTCCGCCGCCACTTCGGCCATTGCCTCCAGGTCGTGGCGGCCACGCTTGTCGAGCGGAATAGTGACAGGTGTCAGGCGGGCCATCTGGGTGAAGATCGGATACCCGTCGAAAGTTGGCTCGCTGAACACAATCCGATCACCGGGCCGCGTCACCGCGTGCAGGACCTGCTTCACCACCCCGCTCGCACCCGCTCCCAGCACGACCTGCTCGTCGCAGACCCCGATGTGACCGGCGATCAAGCGGCGCAGCCGCTCGGGCAGGAACTCCGGATACCGGTTGGCGACATCGATCGAGCGAATCAGTGCCGAGCGCACCGCCGGCAGCGGCGGAAACGGGTTCTCGTTCAGCGACAATGCGAATGGATCGGTCGCGAGCGGCAACGCATCGAGAATCTCCGCGGTGGCAGTGCTCGACTCTCGCAGGGGTAGCATCAGCTTCGCCCGCCCCAGCGGACCGCCGCCGCACCCGCGAAATCGCCGGCGTGCGCGAAGGCTGCCATCATCACGACGTCGCCGGCCTTGAGCTGACCGTCGGATATCGCATGGTCCAGGTTGATCGGGATGCCGGCACCGAACAGGTTGCCGCACTCGTCAAACGTGTCGCGATGACGTTCGCGCGGCACCTCGAGCGCTTCGCGCCAGTTGCGCAGGAACACCCGGTTTGGCTGATTGGTGACCAGCAGGTCGATATCGTTGGACGGCAGGCCGATTCGATCACAGACGGCAAGCGCCACTTCGGGGACTTGCTGGTTGCCGCGAGCAAGCACCTTGGCGATCTTGGTTTCGGTGAACCCGATGGAGAGCTCACTGTTACCGGCTGCCCACCACTTGCGGGGCGGGTCCGAGGCCAGCACCATCTCGCCGGCGTATTCGCCGTAGGTGCGGCACTCGATATCGAGAATGGGCGACTGATCGGAAAGGGTGACCAGGCCGACCGCCGCGCCGTCGCCGGGCACTGCGGACTGCGCCTTGCGGCGAACTCCGGCCTGATCGAAGACGCGCCCCGCGGCATTTTGCGCGATGGCGATCAGCGCTGTGCGCCCTTGTCCGGACGCGAGCAATTGACGGGCCACGTTGAGCGCCAAAACAAACGCAGCGCACCCGCCGTTGTTCAGGTCGAGCACCCAGGAGGGCCGCAAGCCCAGGCGGTGGGCGATGCCGCCGCCTTCGCCGTAGAACGCCATGTCCGGCACCTGGGTATGCGTGATCAGCACGTCGACGTTGGCAATGCCGTCCCGCCCGTGCCGCTCGATCAGGCCCTGTGCGGCTCGCTCGACCATGTCGATCGCGGTTTCGTCCGGCCCGACGTGATGGCGGAACTTGGGCGCGCGGAACATCAGGTTGGCCGCCAGGTCGTCCGTGCCGGCGAACTGCGCGTAGTAGTCGGCGCCGACGGGTTCGCCAGGCAGATAGGTGGAGACGTCGGTCAGGCTGACGGTGGGTTGGTTCATGATGTACTCATCCATTCCGGCGTGATCGGCAGTCCGTTGCGGTGGCGGTATTCGGCGATTGACTTGAGGTTGTTCAGTTCCAGCCCATGACCGGCACCGAATAAGTCCCAGAAGTCGCCGACCCATCCCGTGCGCTGTGGTGGGGCGGCCTCGGGATACGGGTTGTCGTCGTAGAACGGGTGCCGGCAATTGGTCCACAGCACAACGGAACCGGGCTTGCCGAGCACGACCTGCGCGTCGAGGACCCGCATCAGGTAGATCATCCACAGGTGCTGGCCCTGGTCCCAGGCGCAGTGGTAGTCGACGGTACGGGCCTCGGCGTTGGCCACTGTGCGGGTGTAGATCTCGGTGTCCGGAAGCAACCGGTCGTAGGCCAGCCAGAGCCCGGACTCCTCAGTGGGGGTGAAGTCACGCAGGGTGTAGGTCCACTCCTCGAGGCTGCGGGTGTGGGACAAGTATTCGAACAGCTCGTCGGGCGGGCAGTCGACGTAGTCGTTGACCGTGCAGTACTTCCCGAAGACCTCGTCGTGCGGGTACACCGACCGCAATTTCTCCATGAACATCGGGGCGGTCTCCTCCAGTGGTGTGGTCTCGATACGGACCACTCCATCGATCGGCTCGGTGGTGCCGCTGTGGACGGCGATATCCTCAAGCGCTGCTAGAGACATGGAATCGGTTCTCCTTTATCGTTGTAATCTGTTGTTCGACAGCCTGATTGGCAGGTTGTCTGCTCAGGAACGCCGCGAACGGCGGGATTTCGTCTGCGGAGCACTCGACGGTGACCACGGACGGACCGTCGACGGCCATTGCTTGTTCCAGTGCTGCGGGTAGTGCGTCGATGTCGGCCACGTCGACCGAACACAGTCCGGGGAACATGCCCGCCAGACCTGCCCCCAGCTGGCTGGGAGCAAACCGGTTGTAGCTGTACAGGTCGTCGTAGAACAGTTGCTCGCGGGTCACGCACATGGCGTGGGCGTTGTTGTTGAACAGTACGAAAGTCATCGGAAGCCGGTACTGCACTGCGGTGTGCACCTCCATGCCGTGCATGAAAAATGCGCCGTCCCCGGCGATCACCACGGTGCGACCGCCGGGGCGTCCGCTGTGGACACGGCCGAAGGCCATCCCGATACCGGCACCGAAGCTGTAGCCCATACCGCCCATGCCGAGTGCGACGGCGAACCGACCGTCCCGGCGAACTGGGAGGTGATGGATTGCCGCTGCGCCGGTGTTGCCGGCGTCGACGACGATGTCGGTTCCGTCGGGCAACAAGCGATCGAGCACGACCATGGCATCGCGGTAGCGCACACCCGTACCGGCGAAAGAGGGAGGACTGAGTTCGGCGTCTGCCACGAAATCAGGCACGCGCAGTCCCCTTGCCCGTCCCCGCCCGGACAACGCACGGGTTAGCATCGTCAGCGATGCTCGCAGATCTTCGGTGTGCACGTGTGTGCACGGCAGGTATGGGGGTACCGAGCCGATTGAGAGCATCCGTGCGGCCGCGAGCGCGTCGTCAAGGCCGGCGCGGGCGGTCACCGACAGTCGGGTGCCGACCACCAGGCACACGGCGCTCGCTGCCACCGCGTCGGCCACTCCGGGATGGCCCATCACACCGGTCACACCGAGCGCTGACGACGAACCGGAACCTGGTGTACCGGCTACATCTTTGGCGTCGGGAACACATGCAATCTGCGCGCGCAGCAGGGCCCGCAGCTCCTCGAGTTCGGACCGGGCGTCATCGCGAGCCACCTGCTCGCCGGCGATGATTGTGATGGGTCCGGTCGCTCGGCGCAGAGCGCGGACGATCGCATGCGGATCACCGATGGACGCTCCCGGGCGCTCGAAGCCATGCTGGCCATCACCGCCGTAGCCGTTGATGCCGACATTCGCCTGCTGAATATCCTTGGGCAGCAACAACACTGCCGGGCCACCGGTGCGGGCCGCCGCTATAGCGTTGGGCAGCGCCGAAACGATGTCGGCGGGCGTCAACACCCGCTGGCAGAAGACCGACACTGCAGAAAATAACGCCTCGGCATTCAATGAACCGTTGCGGCCACTGGTGTCTTGAAAGCTGCCTCGACCGTCCATCGTGGTCGCAGGCTGACCGACCAATGCCAACACTGGCACTCGGCTCGCCAATGATTCCCCAAGGCCCGGAATAAGATTGAGCGCGCCCCCGCCAGAGGTCGCCGCCACTACCCCCAAACCGGCGCCACTGCGGCTGTACCCGTCGGCCATCGTGGCCGCCGAAAACTCGTGCTTGGCCAACACCGCGGTGATGTCCGAACGGAAATGTGCTGCATCGTAGAGATCTTCGATGTTGGCGCCGTCGACACCGAATATGTAATCGTTGTCGATTCTCGCGAGGTGCTCGACGATATGGTCGACCACCCTCTGTGTCCTGGGCATCTGCTCACCTAACTTGTGTTGATGTCAGTAACACGACCTGCGGGTGACTTTCGTTCACACCCGGGCGAAATCACAGCGAACGCTCAAGCAGGATCTGGCCGTCGTCGGCGGAAATCACCTGCACCGAGGAGATTTGATCGACAGGAGTCGAAATGCTGCCTGCGGGCGTCGCGGTATGGCCCGGATTCGCCACCCAGGTTGCCATCCGGGTGTGGCTACCGTCGCGACCTACCACAACCATCGCCAGCGTGTCGTGATGGGCGTTCAGCGGGGCCAGGCAGACGCAGTTCATCGAGATGAACGTTCCCCACTGCTGGCGGCTGAGCGAGACAGTCGAGGCCAGCCTGTTGGTCCCGACCTGCGCCATCGGCTGCACCGACACGCTCGCCTGCGGCGGCGTGGGCACGGATGTCGGGTAATGGCCTGCAACGCCGATAAGCACACCGATCGCCAGCACCGCGGCTGCGGCGGCCCCAGCCGTCCAAGTCACGATGCGGGACCGGCGCCGTCGCCAGCTCACCTTGGCCAGCAGCGACGGCAGCAACTCGTCAGGCAGCAACCGATCTACGCCACTGCGGTCGGCCTCGTCGATTGCCGCCAACTCGCCGCGATCCAGCTGCGACAGGAGGGCCGGCATGCCGTTGAGCTCGCCAACGGCGCTGCGACACAAGGGGCAGCCGGTCATGTGTGCTTCGAATTCCCGCCGTTCGGCGGACGACAGTGATCCCAGCACATATGCGGCATCCCACATCGCGTGCTCGTCATGCCCGGATAGGTCACCGCCGTGCGGCGTCCCGGGCCGCCATAGCGGCATCATCGTGTAAACCCCATCTCCCCTTGGTACGTTTTATATTTCGTCGCCGGCGGCCCGCAAGGCAAGGTGCCTTCGGCGATGTCGTCCGGACCGGCCTGTTCAGGTGCGCTGTCCAGCGAACTGTTGCGGCGACTTTGAAGAGCCCTTGCTATTGAAACGAGAGAAGCGGCTGTTTGGTTCACATGTGGCACACTGGCCACGGTTAGCTCAGAGGCAGCCCGCCTGCGGTCAGGCGCCGCCCATCCAGCTGTGGAATCGACCATCCGGGTCGTAAGCCGAGCGCACCTTATCGAGGCGTGCCATGTTCGATTCGGCGATGAATCGCGCCGGACGGCGGCACAGATTCTCGTCGGCGAGCGAGATGCCCGTCGACAAGTGGGACATCGCCGCCATGCTGGACGCGGCCCAGTTACGATATCTTTCGTCGTCGGCCGGATCCTGCCAGATGGTGTAGAGCGCCAGGTAGATCTCGTCTTCCAGGCCGTACACCATGTCCGCCCGCTCCGGGGACGTCTTCCAGCCCGTGAAAATGAAGTGCGAGGGGTGCGGTGGCATGGTTTCAATGATGTTGCGGATGCCCGGCAGGAGTTCTTCGGCGGAAGCCGACGTGAACATGTTGTCGGCGATGTAGCGATGCCCCTTCGGGTAGCTGTTCATCACGGCGGTATACCAATTGGCCAAGGTTGTTGGCGCATAAGGCAGGTTGACGATCGCTTTGTCGATGACTGGGCAAGTACCCAGCGGGGCAAGGGCTTTGGCCGCCTCTTCCTCCGAGTTGGCGAATACCGGTGAGGCGATCGTGATGCCGGGTTGGTTGAGCCCGGCCCCTGGAAAGCTGCGCGCGGTGTGGATCTGCAGTTCGACCCGGTCGTCGATCTCGGAAGCGATCGAGCGTCCCCAGGTGAACACCTCGTCGGCAACCTCGATCGGATACATATACAGGCAGGTGCCCCAAACCGGGGGACGTGGGTGAACCCGCAGTTTGAAGGAGGTGACCACACCGAAGAAACCCGGTCCGGAGCCGCGGGCTGCCCAATACATGTCCGGATGGTTCTCGGGGTCGCAGTAGATCTGCTCACCGTCGGCGGTGACGACTTCCAGTCCAAGCACGCTCTCGCACGCCGGGCCGAGCATCGGGCTGTTCCAGCCGTATCCGCCCTGCAAAAGATAGCCACCGAGGCAAATGCCTTCGCAGTGGCCGGCGGGAAAGAACAGCCCTTGTGCGTCCAGTTCTGCCGCGAAGACGCTCGCGACCTTGCCCGGCCCGACGTCAGCGATCAACCGATCGGGTTCGACCGCGCAGTGATCGAGGCGGCTGACGTCGAGCAGCAAGCCGCCGTCGCGCAGGTGACTGGCCGCCCAGCTGTGTCCGCCCGAACGTACGCCGACGTGATGTCCGTTGGCCCGCGCATAACGGATCGCCGCGACCACATCGTCGGTGTCGTGCGCCTGCACGATTACATCGGGAAAACGTTCCGGCAGAAGGCCATTCCATACCGTTGCCCTACGGGCCGTTTCGTAGCCGTCTGTGCCGCGGTAGAAGGTCTTTGCGGTGGAGAGTAAAATCATTATATCCCTTTGCTTTTCACGCGAGCCGTCCCGGCGGGTACCGCCAAGGAGACATTGTCGTCTAACGTTCGAAGTTGCCGCCATGGACCAATCCGCTTGAGATAGCCCGCGACTTCCCGGGCCAATGGCGTCGCGTTGATGCGGATCGCCCGCAGTGGGCCGTTGGGCGGAATGCCGTACCCGATCGCGAACATTCCGTCGCCGACGTGCGAGGCGAAACCGCCGCGCGGGTTGCCGTGCTCGTCGAGAACGCCGAGATGTCCGACCAAACCGCCGAGATCCGTGTCGAATCCGGTAGCCGCGATGATCACCTGCGGCGCCACGGACGTGCCGTCGGCGAGGATGACGCCGTCGGATTCCATCGCCTTGACGGCGCCGACGACCTCGACGCGCCCAATCCGCACGAGGTCGACGAGCTCGTCGGCCAGCGTCGGGATGCGACCCCGCGTCTCCACCGTCGCCTTCAGCCCGAGCGGCGGCTGATGGAAGCCGTAGGCCGACAGGTCGCCCCACATCAGCTGGGTCATCCGCGCGATCAGCGGATCGATCATGCGTGCGGGAACTCTCGCGGACAGCTCAAGGAAGATATCTGATGGAAACGGTCCCATGGCCCGCCGCACCAGGTGCGGGGGTGTGCGCACCGCAAGCCAGATCCTTCGCGCGCCGTTGTTGGCAAGTTGGACAGCGATGTCGGCGGCCGAATTGCCTGCGCCAACGACCAGGACGTCGCGGCCACGGTAGGGCCAAGCGTTGGTGAAGTCTGCGGAGTGAACGATCTCGCCGTTGAAGCGGCTGAGCCCAGGCCACGCAGGGATGGTGGGTGCGCTGTAGTTGCCTGTGGCGAGGACGATTGCCGCGGTTCGGATCACACCCGACGACGTGTCAAGTTGCCAGACTCCCCCGGCACGGTCGACGCGGTGGACTTCACATCCGAGCTTCAGCGCGATGTGCTGCCGCTGAACGTAGTGATCGAAATAGCGGACCATGTCCTCCTTGGTCGGCCAACGGCCGGCGTTCAAGGGAATCCGCTGTCCGGGAAGGTGCGACAAGAAGCCGGTCGTGTTGAGCCGAAAATTGTCATAGCGCGTGCGCCACGAAATCGCCGGAGCCGCTGCGCGGTCGAGGACGAGCGGTTTGATGCCATGCTGATGATCGAGTTCGCGTGCGACAGCCAGACCGGCAGGTCCCGCGCCGATGACAACGGCGTCGGGGCTGCTCGGGGTCTTTGTAGTCATCCGCGATCTCCTGTCGGGTTCGGTGCCGGGGATCTCGGGCCCCAGGAGTAACACGGTCCAGAACCCCGTTCGGTTCAGTCGGGGCAATCCAGTTGCGGTGAAATCCGTCCGCCTGCCTGTCCAGGAGCATGTCGAGGACGCGGCGGGATTTGCCGTTTACCAGCCACTACGGCTTTGAGGAAGGCATTGAGAAGGCATTGAGAAGGTGGACGTCGATCGTCCGGCGCGCTCATTGCGCGTATCACCCTCAACGCGCTTGCCAAGCCCGGCCAGCACTTACTAGGATATGCAAGTAATCTGGGTGCAACCACCTCCACGATCGACATTCACTAGGGATAGTCATGACGAGACAGATTCCGCACTTCATCGACGGGCAGCGCACCGCCGGCCAGTCCACCCGCAGCGCTGACGTCTTCAACCCCAGCACCGGGCAAGTCCAGGCGACAGTGCCGATGGCCGGCAAAGCGGACATCGACGCCGCGGTGGCATCGGCCGCCGAGGCCCAAAAAGGCTGGGCCGCGTGGAACCCGCAGCGCCGCGCAAGGGTGCTGATGCGATTCATCGAACTGGTCAACGAAAACAACGCCGAGCTCGCCGAACTGCTGTCCCTCGAGCACGGCAAGACACTGGCCGACGCGCAGGGCGACATCCAGCGCGGCATCGAGGTCATCGAGTTCTGCATCGGGATCCCACACCTGCTCAAAGGCGAGTACAGCGAAGGCGCCGGACCGGGCATCGACGTCTACTCGCTGCGCCAGCCGCTGGGTGTGGTCGCGGGCATTACCCCGTTCAACTTCCCGGCGATGATCCCGCTGTGGAAGGCCGGGCCTGCCCTTGCGTGCGGAAATGCGTTCCTACTCAAGCCAAGTGAGCGTGACCCGTCGGTCCCGGTGCGCCTCGCCGAGCTGTTTCTCGAAGCGGGCCTGCCGCCGGGCGTGTTCCAGGTCGTGCACGGCGACAAGGAAGCCGTCGACGCCATCCTGCACCACCCCGACATCAAGGCCGTCGGTTTCGTCGGCAGCTCCGATATCGCCCACTACATCTACTCCACGGCCGCGGCCACCGACAAGCGATCACAATGCTTCGGCGGCGCCAAGAACCACATGGTCGTGATGCCCGACGCCGACCTGGACCAGGCCGTCGACGCGCTGATCGGCGCCGGCTACGGCAGCGCGGGCGAACGTTGCATGGCGATCAGCGTCGCGGTTCCGGTCGGCGAGCAGACCGCGGACCGGTTGCGCGCCAGGCTCGTTGAGCGAATCAACAATCTCCGTGTCGGCCACAGCCTGGACCCCAAGGCCGACTACGGTCCGCTAGTCACCGATGCCGCCTTGGCGCGGGTCCGCGACTACATCGGCCAGGGCGTGGAAGCCGGTGCCGAACTCGTCGTCGACGGCCGTGAGCGGACGAGCGACGACCTGACTTTCGGTGACGCCAACCTGGAGGGCGGCTTCTTTATCGGGCCGACCTTGTTCGACCACGTCACCCCGGACATGTCGATCTACACCGACGAGATCTTCGGACCCGTCCTGTGCATCGTGCGAGCCCATGACTACGAGGAAGCCTTAAAGCTGCCTTCCGAGCACGAGTACGGCAACGGGGTCGCGGTCTTCACCCGCGACGGCGACGCCGCCCGTGACTTCGTGTCCCGGGTGCAGGTGGGCATGGTCGGCGTCAACGTGCCGATCCCGGTGCCGGTGGCCTACCACACCTTCGGCGGCTGGAAGCGTTCCGGTTTCGGCGACCTCAACCAGCACGGTCCGGCCTCGATCCAGTTCTACACCAAGGTCAAGACCGTCACGTCGCGGTGGCCGTCCGGGATCAAGGACGGCGCCGAGTTCGTCATCCCGACAATGGATTAGGGTCGGCGACTTCATGCAGTTCCTCGATCTGAACGACGACGAGCGGGTCATCACCGAGACGGCGGCCGCGTTCGCCGCCAAACGGGTTGCCCCATACACCCTGGAATGGGATGCCAGTAAGCATTTTCCGGTGGACGTGTTGCGCGAGGCCGCCGAACTGGGCATGGCGGCCATCTATTGTCGCGACGACGTCGGCGGCAGCGGGTTACGCCGCCTCGACGGGGTGCGCATCTTCGAGCAGTTGGCCATCGCGTGCCCGACCATCGCCGCGTTCCTGTCCATCCACAACATGTGCGCGTGGATGATCGACAGCTTCGGCACCGATGAGCAACGCAAGGGTTGGATTCCGCGGTTGGCGCCAATGGATGTCATCGCCAGCTACTGCCTGACCGAGCCGGGCGCCGGGTCCGACGCCAGTGCGCTGAGCACCCGCGCCGTCAAGCAGGGCCCAGAAAAAAACGCAGACTATGTGCTCGACGGGGTCAAGCAGTTCATCTCCGGCGCGGGAGCCTCCGACGTCTACGTGGTGATGGCACGAACGGGAGGGGAGGGGCCACGCGGTATATCGGCATTCATCCTCGAAAAGGGCACTCCGGGAATGAGTTTCGGGGCACTCGAAGAGAAGATGGGTTGGCATGCGCAACCCACCGCGCAGGTGATCCTGGAGGGCGTGCGGGTACCCGCGGACGCGATGTTGGGCGGCGCGGACGGTGAGGGCGCCGGCTTCGGCATCGCGATGCAGGGCCTCAACGGTGGCCGCCTGAACATCGCGGCATGCTCGCTCGGCGGCGCGCAGGCCGCCTTCGACAAAGCGGGCGCCTACGTTCGCGAGCGGCAGGCCTTCGGGTCTCCCCTGCTCGACGAGCCCACGATCCGGTTCACCCTGGCCGACATGGCGACCGGGCTCGAGACGTCGCGAATGTTGTTGTGGCGCGCCGCGAGTGGGTTGGACAACGACGACCCCGACAAGGTCGAGCTGTGCGCGATGGCCAAACGCTACGTCACCGACACCTGCTTCGAAGTGGCGGACAAGGCCCTGCAGCTACACGGTGGCTACGGCTACCTGCGCGAGTATGGTCTGGAAAAGATCGTCCGTGATCTTCGGGTGCATCGAATCCTGGAAGGGACGAACGAAATCATGCGGGTGGTCATCGGTCGCGCCGAGGCCGCGCGGTTCAAAGCTCCTACAGCGAGCGCGTAAGAGAGGGACTGCATGTCGGCAATCGCGTTCTTGGGGCTCGGCAACATGGGCGGCCCGATGGCGGCGAACCTGATCGCCGCCGGCCAGACCGTGCGCGGCTTCGACCCGGTGCCCGCGGCGGTTACCGCCGCGGCTTCCGGCGGCGTCGCGGTGTTCGACAGCGCCGCCGAAGCGGTGGCCGAGGCCGACGTCGTCATCACGATGCTGCCCAACGGCGACATCGTCAAACGCTGCTACGCCGAGATCCTGCCCGCCGCCCGCGAAGGTGCCTTGTTGATCGACAGTTCCACGATCTCGGTCAACGACGCCCGCGAAGTCCACGCGTTGGCCGCCTCACACGGCCTGCCCCAGCTCGACGCGCCGGTGTCCGGCGGGGTGAAGGGTGCCGTGGCCGGAACGCTGGCCTTCATGGTGGGCGGCGACGAGGCCGCGGTCCAGCGCGCGCGGCCGGTCCTGGAACCGATGGCGGGCAAGATCATTCACTGCGGCGCGGCCGGCGCGGGGCAGGCCGCCAAGGTGTGCAACAACATGGTGCTGGCGGTCCAGCAGATTGCGGTCGGCGAGGCGTTCGTGTTGGCCGAAAAGCTCGGGTTGTCCGCGCAGTCGTTGTTCGACGTCATCACGGGCGCGACTGGCAATTGCTGGGCGGTGCACACCAATTGCCCGGTGCCGGGTCCGGTGCCGACATCGCCGGCCAACAACGACTTCAAGCCCGGCTTCGCGACCGCGCTGATGAACAAGGACTTGGGCTTGGCGATGGATGCGGTGGGCGCGACCGGTTCGGCGGCGCCACTGGGCAGCCACGCCGCCGAGATCTACGCCAAGTTCGCCGCCGACCACGGCGCCTTGGACTTCAGCGCGGTGATCGAGATGCTGCGCAACGGCTGACCGTCCGTCAGAAGTCGCCTGCGTTGCGGCGCAACGTCTCGATGGACGACACCAGCGACCGTGACTCGTCAGCCGAGATCCCGATGTCGCCGAACACCTGCTCGTTGAGCGTCACCGTCGCGTCCTCGACCGTGGAGCGGCCGAGATCGGTGATCTGCACCAGCGTCGTCCGCCCGTCGGTAGGGTGCGGCACGCGCTGAACCAGCCCGTCGGCCTCCAGCCGCCGGATGGCGTGGGTCACGCTGGTGACGTGAACCTGTAGGCGGTCGGAGGCTTTGGTGATCGGCAACGCGCCGGTCCGGCTGAACGCCAGGAGCCGCAGCAACTCGTAGCGGGAGAAGCTCAGGTCGTAGGGGCGCAACGCCGTCTCGACGCGGGCCAGCAGGATCTGGTGCGCACGCATCACCGATGTCACCGCCACCATGCCCTGCGACACATCGCCCCACCCGGCACGCTCCCAGTTGGCCCGCGCCGCGGCTATCGGGTCGCGCTTCTTCTCCGGGGCCACGCCCTTTCTTACCGCACTTGCCGGAGAAAACGGGCCAATCCGGACATGATTCGGGTGGGCGCCCGGCTTCCCCTGTCCACTCCGCAGGGGAAGCCGGGCTCGAATGTGGCTCGGCGGATTTCAGCTTGCGGTCGTTGCCGCGGGCGTCCCCGACGCAGACAACGCCGCCAACACCGCCAGACTGGACTCGCGGCTGCCCACGGTGATGCGTGCGGCGCCGTCGGCGTAGTGGCGAATGTGGAGCCCGGAGTCTGCGAACACGTCACTCCACGGCCGATCCTGCCCACCCCTCGAAGGCAGGAATATGAAGTTCGCGTGTGCGTCCGTGGTGTATATCCCCATGGCGCCCAGCCGCATCCGCAGGTGGCGGCGTTCGGCGGTGATCTGGCGGATCCTTTGCAGCAGTTGGTATTCGGCGTCGTAGGAGGCCGCGACCGCAAGCAAGCTGGTGATCGCGATGCCGAACGGCAGCTGTTGGGTCCACAGCGCCTCGGCCAGACGCGCGGATGCCATGCCGTAACCGATACGCAGGCCCGCCAGCCCGTAGGCCTTGGAGAAGGTCCGCACCAGCACCACGTTGGGAAAGCGTTCGATCAGCGACGAAACGTTGATCCGGTGCTCGGGAGCCGCGAATTCGATATACGCCTCGTCGAGCAGCACGATGGTGTCGCGCGGCACCCGCCGAAGAAAGCTCACGATCTCAGCCGTCGGCTCCAGCGTGCCGGTCGGGTTGTGCGGACGGCACAACACCACCACGCGCGCGGTTGCGGCGGCGTCGGCCAGCCCATCGAGATCATTGTGGCCGTGCTGGTCGAGAGGCACGGTCACCGGATCCAGCCGCGCCATCCGCGCGATGATCGGATATCCGTCGAAGGTCGGCGATGAGAAGGCGATGGCGTCACCCGGGTCGGTCAGTGCCTGTAAGGCCTGCAACACCACGCCGGTGGCACCGGCGCCCAACACCACCCGGTCGGACGGCAGTCCGATTCGATCGGCGATCAGGCTCCGCAACCGCTCGGGCTGAAACTCCGGATACCGGTTGGCCGCATCGATCGAACGAATCAAGGCCGACCGCACCCCCGGGAGCGGTGGGAATGGATTCTCGTTGAGCGACAAAGCAAACGGGTCGACCGCAGCGGGAAACGCGCCATCGATCTCGGCGGCGACAGGGCTCAGAGCGGTAGACATCAGTTTCGCCCGCCCCAGCGCACCGCCGCAGCACCGGCGAAGTCGCCGGCGTGCGCGAAGCCCGCCATCATGACCACATCGCCGGCCTTGACCTGGCCGTCGGATATCGCGTGATCCAGGTTGATCGGGATACCGGCGCCGAACAGATTGCCACACTCGTCAAAGGTGTCCCGGTGCCGTTCCTTGGGCAACTCGAGCGCTTCGCGCCAGTTGCGCAGAAACGCCCGGTTGGGCTGGTTGGTGACCAGCAGATCGATGTCCTTGGCGGGCAAGCCGATTCGGTCACAAACCGCCAGCGCCACTTCGGGGACCTGACGGTTGCCGCGGGCCAGCACCTTGGTGACCTTGCTTTCGGTGAAGCCGATGGATAGCTCGCCATGACCGGCTGCCCACCACTTGCGGGGCGGGTCCGAGGCCAGCACCATCTCGCCGGCGAATTCGCCGTAGGTGCGGCACTCGATATCGAGAATGGGCGACTGGTCGCTCAACGTGACCAAGCCCACCGCCGCGCCGTCGCCGGGCACCGCCGACTGCGCCTTGCGGCGAACTCCGGCCTGATCGAAGACGTGCCCGGCGGCATTCTGCGAGATGGCGATCAGCGCGGTGCGCCCCGCCCCCGACGACAGCAATTGACGAGCCACGTTGAGCGCCAGCACAAACCCGGCGCAGCCACCGTTGTTAAGGTCGAGCACCCAGGAGGGTCGCATGCCCAGGCGGTGGGCGGTGCCGCCGCCTTCGCCGTAGAACGCCATGTCAGGTACCTGCGTGTGGGTGATCAGCACGTCCGCGCCCGCGATGACGTCTTCGCCGTGCCGTTCGATCAGACCTTGCGCCGCCCGCTCGATCATGTCGATCGCGCTCTCTTCAGGCGCGACGTGATGACGGAACGCCGGCGCGCGGAACATGACGTTGTCGCGCAGTTCGTCGGACTCGGCGAACTGCGCGTAGTATTCCGCGCCGATCGGCTCGCCGGGCAGGTAGGTGGAAACGTCGGTCAAACTGACCGTGGGTTGGCTCATGATGTGCTCGCCTTTCCCTCAGCGCATCCAGTCGGGCGTCACCGGCAGGCCATTGTGATGGCGGTACTCGGCGATCGCCTTGAGGTTCTTCATTTCCAGCATGTGGCCGGCCCCGAACATGTCCCAGAAATCGCCGACCCACACGGGGCGCTCGGCCGGTGCCGTCTCCGGATACGGGTTGTTGGCGTAGAACGGGTGATGGCAATTGGTCCACAGCACAACCGAACCGGGCTTGTCGAGGACTACCTGGGCGTCGATGACGCGCATCAGGTAGACCATCCACAGGTGCTTGCCCTGGTCCCATGCGCAGTGGTAGTCGACGGTGCGGGCCTGCTCGTTGACGATGGTGCGGGTGTAGATCTCGGTCTCCGAACCGAGTCGGTCATAGGCCAGCCACAGGCCCGGTTCGTCGGTCGGCGTGAAACCGCGCAGACTGTAGGTCCACTCCTCGAGGCTGCGGGTGTCGGCCATGTACTCGAACAACTCGTCGGGTGGGCAGTCGACGTAATCGTTGACGGTGCAGTACTCCCCGAAGACCTGGTCGTGCGGGTAGACCGACCGCATCTGCTCCATGATGATCGGGGTGGCCTTTTCGCGGGGGTAGGTTTCGATGCGAGTCACCCCGTCGATTTGGCTGGGGATATCCTCAAGCGCTGGCAGCGACATCGGTCCGGTTCTCCTTTGCGGTTGGAATCTGCGGTGCGGCAGTTGTTTGGCCAGCGTTCCAGTGAGAAAGGGGGCGAACGGCGGGATTCCGTCGGCGGCGCATTCCACGCTGACCAAGTATCTTTGGCGTCCGGGACGGTAGCCACCCGCGCGCGCAACACCCCGCGCAGTGCTTCGAGCCTCGGCCCGGGCGTTGTCCCGGACCACCTGCTCGCCCGCGATGATGGTGACCGGACCGTTGGCGTTGCGCAGCACTGCGGTGATCGCATGCGGGTTGCCGATAGGCCGCAGTTCGCCGCCGGGATGTCCCTTGCGTGGGGCCCGGATATCCGGGATCTCAGCGTAGCCCTGCTGAATGTCCTTGGGCAGCAACAGAACTTCCGGGCCGCCGGTGCGCGCCGCAGCGATCGCCCGGGGCAGTGCGGTTACTATGTCGGCCGGGTTGAGCACCCGCTCGCAGGACAGCGACACCGCGGAAAACACCGCCTCGGCATCCAGCGATCCGTTGCGGCCGCTGGTGTCCTGAAAGCTGCCCAACCCGTCCATCGGGGTGGGGGTTTGGCCGACCAGAGCCAGCACCGGAACACGGCTGGCCAGCGCTTCCCCCAGGCCGGCGACGAGATTGAGCGCGCCGCCACCCGAAGTCGCGGCCATGACTCCTAGTCCGGATCCCAATCCCGCACCGCTGCGGCTGTACCCGTCGGCCATCGTTGCGGCGGAGAACTCGTGCTTGGCCAGCACCGCGGTGATTCCGGGGTGGAAGTGGGCCGCGTCGTACAGGTCCTCGATGTTGGCGCCGTCCACTCCGAAGATGTGGTCGATTCCGATTGCCGCGAGGTGTTCGACGATGTGGTCGACCACCCGGTGCTTTCTTGGCATGCAGTTAACACGACGGGCGAGCGGCTTGGGTTCACCGCCGGCGCGAATTTACAGCGATCGCTGCAGCAGAATCTGGCCGGTGTCAGCGGAAACGACTTGCACGGCGGCGATCTGGTTGACCGGAGTCGAAATGCTGCCGGCGGGCGTCGCGGTGTGGCCGGGATCGGCCACCCAGGTCGCCAGCCGGGTTTGACTGCCGTCGCGTCCCACGACGACCATCGCCAACGTGTCATGGTGCGCAGTCAGCGGAGCCAGGCAGACGCATTTCAGGTTGATGAACGTCCCCCAGTGCTGGCTGGACACCGACACCGTCGAGGTCAGCAGGTTCGTCCCGACTTGTGACATAGGCTCCGCGGACGCGGTCACCTGCTGCGCGGCCGGCGAGGATTGGCTCTCGACGCCGACGAACACACCGACGCCCAGCACCGCGGCCGCGGCCGCCGAGGCCGCCCAGGTCGCCACGCGGGTACGGCGGCGGCGCCAGCGCACCGTTGCCAGCAACGACGGCAACAACTCCGGCGACATCTTGGGCGTCGCAGATTCAGTCCCCGCAGCGGCCTCGGATCCATCAATCGCGGCGACATCCTCCCGGTCGAGCCGCGACAGCAGCGCCGGCACACCGCTGAGTTCGCCGACGGCCTCCCGGCATCCCGCGCAGGTGGCCATGTGTGCCTCGAATTCCCGGCGGTCGGACGCAGACAGGGATCCCAACACGTACGCGGCGTCCCACGTCGCGTAGCGGTCGTTCTCATCCATCGTCAGGACCTCTGTGTAATCACCGGGCGGGCCCAATCCCCGTAATGGCGTCCTCATGTCTTTCATCTCCTGTCACCCTTCAAGTATTCGGAGCCGATGACCAGCTGGATGGGCTGCGCTGTCATCGGGTAACCCCAAGTTCCTGCAGAGTGAGTCGCAATGCCCGCACGGCATAGTGTAGTCGCGACTTCACTGTTCCCTCGGCGATCTGTAGGTCTGCGGCAATCTGCGCTGTGGTCCATCCGCGGTAGTAGGACCGCTCGATCACGGCCCGGTGCTCGGCGGACAGTTGCGCCATCGCGTCCGCGATCAGCAGCCGGTCCAGCGCGGCGTTCACCTCGTCGGGCGTGGACTGCTCGGGCGCGCCCTCCTCGTCGAGGGAACCAACGACATTGCGGTGCCGTGCGCTGCGCCGGTCGTCGATGATCATGTTGCGAGCGACGGTGAACAGCCACGCCCGCGCCGATCGCTCGGTGTCGCCGATCACCTCCGGATGCTGCCAGGCCCGCAACAGCGTCTCCTGGACGACGTCCTCGGCCTGGCTGGCGTCGCCCGTCAACCGGAGCGCATAGCGCCACAAAACCGCGGCATGCTCGTCGTAGAGCGCCTTCATCAGAGCGGCTTCAGCAGCCCCGGACGCCCCACGAGTGCTGGCCACACGAGCCACTCGATCACCTCCGCCCACTGACACGAGTTAGAGTAGGCGTTTAGTTCAACGCCTACACCACGGTCAGGATGCGGGGCCCGTCCTCGGTCACCGCGACGGTGTGTTCCCAGTGTGCGGCACGTGACCCGTCGGCGGTGGTGACCGTCCATTCGTCGTCGAGCACCACCGTTTTGCCGGTGCCGAGCGTCAGCATCGGTTCAATGGCCAGTACCGAACCGGGGGCCAGCAGCGGGCCGCGCCCGGGGGCGCCCTCGTTGGGCAGGAAGGGGTCCATGTGCATGTGACGGCCGATGCCGTGGCCCCCGTATCCCTGCACGATCCCAAACGCACGTCCATGGCGGGCCTCGGCCGCGCGGGTACCCCGTTCGATCGCGTGCGCCACGTCGGTCAACCGGTTGCCCACGACCATCGCGGCGATTCCGGCTTCCAGCGATTCCCTGGTGGCATCCGAGAGCGCTTCGTCGGCCGGGTCGAGGGTCCCGATGCCGAAGCTGACCGCCGCGTCACCGTGCCAGCCATCCAGCACCGCGCCGCAGTCGATGGACACCAGGTCACCAGGTGAAAGGGTCTCCGCGGCGGACGGGATGCCATGCACCACCCTGTCGTTGACCGAGGCGCAGATCGACGCCGGGTAGCCGTGATAGCCCAGGAACGACGGGATAGCGCCGGCTTCCCGGATCACCGACTCGGCGATCTCATCGAGGCTCAGGGTCGACACCCCAGGGCCCGCGGCCGCATAGACGGCCTGCAGCGCGGTAGCGACCACGGCGCCGGCCGCGGCCATCGCGTCGAGTTCACTTGCAGTGCGCTGTGGCACGACCCTGCGACCTCGGAGCCGTGCCAGAGCGCGCATAGCCGATTATTTCCCCAACGCGTGCAGCGCGCGGGCGAACACTTCGTCCACGCTGCCGACGGCGTCGACCGTCTTCAGCTGTCCGCTGTAGTACTCCAGCAACGGCGCGGTCTCATCCCGGTAGACGTTCATCCGGTTGCGGATGACGTCTTCGGTGTCGTCGGCGCGGCCACGCGCTTTAAGGCGTTCGAACAACTCGTCCTCCGACACCCGAAACTCCACTACCGCGTCGATGTCGGTTCCCCGACGTTCGAGCATCTCGTGCAACGCCTTGGCCTGCGCGACCGAGCGTGGATACCCGTCCAGGATGAAACCGTTGGCCGCGTCGGCATGGTCCAGCCGGTCGTCGACGAGCTGATTGGTCAGCTCGGCCGGTACCAGGTCACCGGCGTCCAGATAGCGTTTAGCCTCCAGGCCGAGCTTCGTGCCGTCGCCGATGTTCTGGCGGAACAGCTCTCCGGTGGAGATTTGCGGGATCCCAAGTTTCTCGGCAAGCTTCTCGGCCTGCGTCCCCTTGCCCGCCCCCGGCGGTCCAAGCAAAACAATTTTCACTTGAGGAACCCTTCGTAGTTGCGCTGCATGAGCTGACTCTCGATTTGTTTGACCGTATCCAAACCGACGCCAATCATGATCAGAACCGCTGTACCGCCGAACGGCAAGTTCTGGACTCCGCCGGAGGCGCCGATCTGAAGGAACAGATTGGGTAGCACCGCGATCACGCCCAGATAAATCGAGCCCGGCAGGGTAATCCGGCTCAGCACATAGCGCAGATAGTCAGCGGTCGGCTTGCCGGGCCGAATGCCCGGAATGAAGCCGCCGAACTTCTTCATCTCGTCGGCACGTTCGTCCGGGTTGAAGGTCACCGACACGTAGAAGTAGGTGAAGAAGATGATGAGCCCGAAGTAGATGCTGATGTACACCGGGTCGCTCGGGTCGGACAGGTAGGTCCCGACAAATTTGTCCCACCAGCTATTGCCCACACCACCTGTTCCGCTGCGGACCAGCTGGGTGATCAAATGCGGAATGTAGATCAGCGAGGACGCGAAGATGACCGGGATAACGCCGGCCTGGTTGACCTTCAGCGGCAGATACGTCGACGTTCCGCCGTACATGCGCCGGCCCACCATGCGCTTGGCGTATTGCACCGGGATGCGGCGCTGGCCCTGCTCGACGAACACCACGCCGACGATGATGATCAGCGCGGCCACGCACACGGCGGCGAAGATCACCCCGCCACGGCTGTCCAGGATCTGTTTGCCTTCCGACGGAATGCGGGCGGCGATACCGACGAAGATCAGCAGCGACATCCCGTTGCCGATACCGCGTTCGGTGATCAGCTCTCCCATCCACATCACCAGCGCCGCGCCGGCCGTCATCACCAACACGATGACGACCAGGGTGAAGATGCTCTGGTCGGCGATGATGTCTTGTTGGCAACCCTGGAGCAGCCCGCCGTTGGCCGCCAGCGCCACGATGCTGGTGGCTTGCAGGATGGCCAGCGCGATCGCCAGATAGCGGGTGTACTGCGTCATCTTCGCCTGCCCAGCCTGGCCTTCCTTCCGCAGTTCCTCAAAGCGCGGAATGACCACCGTGAGCAGCTGCACGATGATGCTGGCGGTGATGTAAGGCATCACGCCCACCGCGAACACCGTCAGCTTCAGTAGCGCACCGCCGGAAAACAGGTTGATCAGCGAGTAGATCTGTCCGGCTTCGCCGCCGGTGGCCTCTTTGATGCACTGCTGCACGTTCTTGTAGTTGACGCCGGGGGACGGCAGCGCGGCGCCGACGCGATAGAGGACGAGGATGCCCAGGGTGAAGAGGATCTTCCGTCTCAGGTCGACTGTCCGCAACGATGAGATGAAAGCCGAAAGCACTCGTTCCTCCTGCGCAGCCGGGGGTCGATCCTGCGTCACGCGCCCAATACCCGCAGGCAGCAATACGGCCCTGTTAGACCGTGCGCGTACAAACCGTGTACGAGACTAACAGCTGGCGTGCGCAGGTCCTTTGCGGGCCGCCGGGGAGCCCCCCGAAAATGGCGTACAGTTTCAGATGACTCTTTATATTCGCTAAATATCGAAACCGGCATCTCGAAGGCTCACACAGGAGCGCCATGACACGCACTGAGCAGGACACCTGGGACCTGGCCTCGAGCGTCGGCGCCACTGCCACGATGGTCGCCGCGGCGCGCGCCCTGGCCAGCGCGGAGCCCAACCCGATCATCGACGACCCGTTCGCGGCGCCGTTGGTGCGCGCGGTCGGCCTCAACTTCTTCGTCCGCCTGGTCGACGGCGACGTCCAAACCCCACCAGCGTCCCAGACCCACGACCAAGCAGTTCAGGCCGAACGGGACTTGCAGCTCGAGACCGATTCGATCGCGGTCCGCACCCGCTTCTTCGACGACTTCTTCCTGAACGCCGCGCGCGACGGTGTGCGCCAAGCGGTGATTCTGGCCGCCGGCCTCGACGCTCGGCCGTATCGATTGTCGTGGCCGAGCGGCAGTGTCGTGTATGAAGTCGACCAACCCAAGGTCATCGAGTTCAAGAGCGCCATGATGTCGGCGCTGAGCGCCGCCCCGGCCGCCGACCGGCGAACGGTCAGCGTCGATCTGCGGGACGACTGGCCGGCCGCCTTGCGCCGCAGCGGATTTGACGACACGAAACCAACCGCCTGGAGCGCAGAGGGCCTGCTGATGTACCTTCCGCCCGATGCGCAGGACCGGCTCTTCGAAAGCATCACCGCGCTGTCCGCACCCGGAAGCAGGCTGGCCACCGAGTACCACGGCGACGATTCCGGCCGGACGATGAGCGAACGCGCGGCGCAATTCAATCAGCGGTGGGCCAAACTGGGCTGTGACATCGACCTCTCGGGGCTTTTCTTCGACGGCGAGCGCAGCAACGTCGTCGAATACCTGAAGGATCGAGGCTGGCAGGTGAGCACCCGTCCGCGGCGAGACTTGTTCGCCGATTACGGCCGCGTGTTCCCCGACGACGACACATCCCAGCTCCGCAACATCGTCAGCCTCACCGCTACGCGCCCATAGGCATCGGGCACGATGACTGACGCCTCCAACAGGGACACCAAGCGATCTGACGGCGACACTTGGGATTTGGCGTCGAGCGTGGGGGCCACCGCCACCGCGGTGGCCGCTCGGCGGGCGCTGGCCTCCAAGGGCCCGAACCCCCTGATCGACGATCCCTTCGCCGAGCCACTAGTCAGAGCCGTCGGGGTCGATGCCTTCATCCGGATTATGAACGGCGAAATCGAGGTGGCCGAGGATGGCGGTGCGCACCCGGTCCTGGCGTGGCCGGACGCAAGTGTGGTCTATGAGGTAGACCAACCCCGGGTGATCGAGTTCAAGACCAGCACCCTGGCCGGGCTGGGCGCAACCCCGGCCGTCGAGCACAGGGCGGTGGGCGTCGACCTGCGCGATGACTGGCCGGCCGCATTGCGCGACAACGGGTTTGACCCGACCCGACCGACGGCCTGGAGCGCCGAAGGGCTACTGGCGTATCTGCCGCCGGACGCCCAAGACCGGTTGTTCGACAACATCACCGCGCTGAGCGCCCCCGGCAGCAGACTGGGGACCGGCTATGTACCGGACATCCGCAACCGTCTGGAGAAACGGGGTCGCGATATCAGCGAGCGCTGGCGGCGCCTCGGCTTGAATCTCAACTGGTCCGACTTGGTCTACGACGGCAAGCGCAACGACGTCGTGTCCTACCTGTCGGATCGCGGTTGGCACGTGACCGCGCGCAGTACACCAGAGCTTTACGCCGAGAACGGATTCCAGTTTCCCGACCAGCCATCCATGGTCGCGTTCGGCGATATCAGGTACGTGTCCGCGGCGCTGGCTTAGCCCTTGGGGGGCTCGGCGCCCGGCGCCCGGACGACCATCGGCACGGCGGGAAAGAACCCGGCCATCTCCGACCGCGACGCGCGCAGCGCGGCGGTGCCGTAACCCTTCTTGCGTTGTTCGGGGTGGATCCAGATCCGCACGTTCACCTCGCCACCGACGAGCTCGCCGAACACCATTCCGACCTTCTCGCCGCACGACTCGGCGACGAACCACACGGCCTCTTCCTCATAGACACGCTTGAGCGCGGCCCGGATCTCGTCGTCGATGCTGCCTGCCGGGCTGCGGGATCCATCGCCGGCCTCCCCGATTTCCGCGGTGCGCGTCGCGAAGAGGTCGCGGTCCTCGGCGGCGGAGAAGGGCCGAAGCTCCAAGCTCTCACCCGAACTCGCCGGGCGCTCTCCGAGGGTGAAGCTGAGCTGTTTGTTCAGGTCGTCGAGCTCGGCGAGGATCTTCTTGCGCGCGTCCATCGTGAAAAGGTCGAACGACATGCCCATCACCGCTTCGGCGGCAACGTGGGATGTGTCCAGCAGCGTCACGATCGCCTCGACCGCCGCCGCTTTGTTCTTGGACTCGACCACGGCGTCGGCCACCTCATGTCGGCGTTCGAGAGCTTTCAGCAGCGCGTCGGTGATCTCTCGGCGGACAGCTGTGCGGTCGTGGTCGGTCATTAGACAAGACTAGAACGACACACCGGTCACCGCGTCAGATGAGACGAGACGGCCGGGCGCCCAGCTCCAGGAACCGTCGGTACCGGTCCTCCAGCGCATCCGCCCACGCCGGATCGGGATCGACGATGCGCTCGGTGGAGGCCCAGCGCGCGGCATCGCTCATCGACGATTCCAGACCGGCCGCCATGCGGCTCAGGAACGCCGCGCCCAGCGCCGCGCCCTCAGCCACCGCGGACACCTCCACCGGCCGGCCAGTCACGTCGGCGATGGCCTGCATCCACGGCTGGATCCGGGTGCCGCCACCGGTGGCCACGATGCGCGACACCGGCGCTCCGCTCAGTTCGATGAGCTGACGAACGACGAAGCCGGAGGCCTCGTAGGCGGCCCGCCGCACCGAGGCGGCGTCCTGAGTGAGATCGAGAGCATCGAGCACGGCGCGGCGATCCGGATCGTGGAACGGGGTGCGCTCGCCGCGGATATACGGCGACCACACCGGCACCCGCCGGGGATCGGCTTTCTCGGCATCACCGGGTGCCACCAAGCGATCCACCCAGCCCAGGAACAGCCCGCCGGCATTGCTGGCGCCGCCGATCTGGCTCTTGCCGGCGGAGGTGTGCGGGATGGTCCACAGGCCGGGCACCTGCCGGGCCTCGGCGACAATGGTCCACACGATCAGCGTGGTGCCACACATCACCAGCACCTCGCCTTCGCGATCGGCGCCGGCCAGGATCTGCTCGCAGATGGCGTCGATAGCACCGATCCCTAACACGGGGCCGGCCCCATGCACCTGCCCGGCCGCCGTTCCGATCGTCTCCACCCGCGGCATCTGCTCGGCGGTGGCGCCGCAGTCGGCGCAGGCCGTCGGGTTCCAGCCGGTCCCGTCGAACAACGGGAACGCGGTGGCGGCGGTCGCGACGTCGATCACCGCCTCGCCCGCCAGGGCGTGGTTGGCGACCGCAGGCGCGGGCCAGTATCCGGCCGCGCCGGGCGCTTCGGCGGCCGTCCAGCGCAGAAACTCGGCAGCCTCGCCCAGCGCCGGCAGCAGCTGGTTATCGGCGCCCGGCGCGCGGCCCCTGGCGTCGCCGTACAGCAATCCCGGGGTGATCGGCCGGCCGGCAGCATCGACCGCGGTCAACGACGGCACCATCGCCGCAACAGCCACCGCCCGCGCGTCCGGAACGCTGAGCTGGTCCAGTGCCGCCAGCGGACCCCGCCGCCACGCCTCGTCGGCGTCGTGCTCGAGCAGGTCGGGCGCCGGCACCCTCAGCCGGTGCGGGATCCGCACCCGCGCGGTCACCTGACCGTTCTCGTCAGCGGCTACCGCTTTGACCGCGGTGGTACCGATGTCGATGCCGATTGTGACGTCCGGGACATTCAAGCGTGACACGGGCGTCACCGTACGCCAGCATTGGCATTCGTGACGTCAAGACCGCGTGCCCTGGTGACCGCCCCGCTGCGTGGACCGGGATTCGACAAGCTTAAAGAGCTGGCCGATGTGGTGTACGACCCTTGGATTGATCAGACCCCGCTGCGGATCTACAGCGCCGAGCAGCTGGCCGAGCGGATCGCCGCCGAATCCGCCGATGTCGTTGTGGTGGAAAGCGACTCGGTCGCCGGCCCGGTCTTCGAGCTGGGTGCGCGCGCTCTGAGAGCTATTGCGTCCACCCGCGGAGACCCCAACAACGTCGACATCGCGGCGGCCACCGCCGCCGGCATCCCGGTGCTGAACACACCGGCGCGCAATGCCGACGCGGTCGCCGAGATGGCGGTCGCCCTGCTGCTGGCTGCCACCCGTCACCTGGTGACCTCGGACGCGGATGTCCGCAGCGGCGACATCTTCCGCGACGGCATCATTCCGTATCAGCGGTTCCGTGGCTGGGAGATCGCCGGGCGCACGGCGGGGCTGGTGGGCCTCGGCGCCGTCGGCCGGGCGTTGCGGTGGCGGCTGTCCGGGCTGGGCCTGCGGGTCATCGCTTACGACCCGTACAACGACGAAGCCCTGCACAGCCTCGACGAGCTGCTGGGCGAGGCTGACATCGTTTCACTGCACGCACCGGTCACCGACGACACCGTCGGGATGATCGGCGCCGAGCAGTTCTCGGGCATGCGAGACGGCGTCGTCTTCCTCAACACCGCCCGGGCCCAGCTGCACGACACCGACGCGCTCGTCGATGCGCTGCGCGCCGGCAAGGTGGCCGCCGCCGGCCTGGACCACTTCGCCGGCGAATGGCTGCCGACCGATCACCCGCTGGTGGGCATGCCCAATGTCGTCCTGACGCCCCACATCGGCGGGGCCACGTGGAACACTGAGGCTCGGCAGGCACAGATGGTCGCCGACGATCTGGAAGCGCTGCTGAGCGGCAACACGCCCGCCCATATCGTCAACCCGGAGGTGCTGGCCTCATGACATCCGTGAAATCCGTTGACAACGCCGAGGCCGCGGTGCTGGCGGCGGCCAAGGACATGCTGCGGCGCGGCCTGGTCGAAGGAACGGCCGGCAACATCTCGGCGCGGCGCTCCGATGGCAATATCGTCATCACGCCATCGTCGGTCGACTACGCCGACATGGAGCTCGACGATCTCGTGCTGGTCGATCCAGAAGGCGTTGTGCTGCAAGCCAAGGACGGTCGCTCTCCGTCGTCGGAAATGAAGTTGCACCTGGCGTGCTATCAGGCGTTCGACGACATCGGCAGCGTCATCCACAGCCACCCCGTGTGGGCGACCATGTTCGCGATCGCGCATGAGCCAATTCCGGCGTGCATCGACGAGTTCGCGGTCTACTGCGGCGGGGACGTGCGGTGCGCCGACTACGCGGCGTCCGGCACACCCGACGTCGGGGCCAACGCGGTCAAGGCCCTGGAAGGCCGCGGCGCCGCCCTGATCGCCAACCACGGCCTGGTCGCCGTCGGGCCCCGCCCCGACAAGGTCATGCACATCACCGCGCTGGTGGAACGCACCGCCCAAATCGTTTGGGGTGCAAGGGCTCTCGGCGGCCCGGTGCCCATTCCCGAGGAAGTGAACCGCAACTTCGGCATGGTCTACAACTACCTGCGCTCCAACCCCATGTGATGAACCGGGTCCGGCTGGGTCGCGCCAGCGTGGCACGCATCGTGGAGTTTCAGTTCGAGTTAGCGACCAGGTTTTTCCCCCGAACGCCGCCATCGGGGTGGCGCGACAATGCCGACCTGCTGGTGCCGGACTTCTTTGACCCCGACACCGATCGGTGGCGCATCGCGGTTCAAAGCTGGGCCCTCGAGGTCGACGGGCTGACCGTCGTCGTGGACACCGGCGTCGGAAACGACCGCCAACGCCCCCACATGCCACCCCTAGACCACCTGAACACCGCGTTCCTGGCCGCGCTGCAGTCGGCGGGCATCGACCGGAGCGCGGTGGATGTCGTGATCAATACCCACATCCACTCGGATCACGTCGGCTGGAACACCATGCTGGACAAAGACGCCTGGGTGCCGACGTTTCCCAACGCCCGATATGTGGTGCCCGCGGCCGACTACCACCACTTTGCACCCGACGGACCCGCGGCACGGCAATCACCGCGCACCGAAGAGGAAGCCGCCCAGCAGCGCGGTAACCAGTTGGTGTTCGCGGACAGCGTGTTACCCATCGACGAAGCCGGTCAGCTCGTCCAATGGTCCGACGACTACCAGCTCAGCCAGTCGCTGCGACTGCGGCCCGCCCCCGGGCACACCCCCGGCTCTTCGGTGCTGTGGCTGGACGCGGGTCAGCCGGCGGTCTTCGTCGGCGATCTCACCCACAGCCCGCTGCAACTGCGTCTACCCGACGACCCGTGCGCCTTCGACATCGATGCCACCGCTGCCGCAGTCACCCGGCGCCGGGTACTCACCGAGGCCGCACAGGCAAAGGCCCCCGTGATACCCGCGCACTATCCGGGGAGCGGCGGTGCAACTCTCCGCGCCGTCGAGGACCAGTTCGAGATCGATCACTGGTTGGACATCGAGCCACTCTGAGCACTCGCGTGCCGACGGCGAACTTCGCGACGCGACGCGCCGCGCCTGGCGTCGCTCAGTTCGCACTGGGAGCGTGATTCAGGCTGACCGGAAGCCGGCCGTCAACGGTTACGGTTGGGCATGGCGAGGTACCGAGTAGTCCAGTGGTCGACCGGCAACATCGGCAAGCGAGCGCTCGGCATCCTGCTAGACCGCGACGACTTCGACGTGGTGGGCGTCCATGCCTTCGGCTCGGACAAGGTGGGCCGCGACGCGGGTGTGCTGGCCGACCGACCCCCGGTCGGTGTGGCCGCAACCGGTGATGCTGACGGGTTGATCGAGCTTCGACCGGATTGCGTGAACTACATGCCGCGCGTCATCGACTACGAACTGGTGACCAGGATGCTGCGCTCCGGCATCAACGTGGTCACCACGGGAGACTTCCTGACCGGCACCCATCACCCGGCCGAACTCCCGGCGCTCGAGGAGGCGGCGCGACAGGGACGCGCGACCTTCCTGGGCACAGGATTCGAGCCGGGTTTCATCAACGTCGTCGCCGGCTTCCTCACCGGCGCATGCGCACGGGTCCGCAGCGTCAAGCTTGTCGAAACGTTGGACTGCACCACCTACCCCGTACGGGAAGTATGGACGGTGCTCGGATTCGGCAAACCACCCCGTGCGCGGGTGACGCAAATCGATCCGGAGACGCAACGATACGGCCTCGGCTACTTCGAGACGCTGGACATGATCGCCGCCATGCTGGGTGCCGAACTCGACTCCAAAGAGGCATTCGTCGAGCCCGCGGTGCTGACCCGGGATCTGAATCTGGGCTGGGTGGACTACGCCACCGGCGCCGTCGGGGGCCAGCGCCGCACCTATCGCGGCTATCGCAACGGCCGCCCTGTGGTCGAGCTGGCCATCTGCTGGACCATGAGCAACGACGCGCTCGACCCGCAGTGGACCGACCCCGAGGGTTTCAGTGTGGTGATTGAAGGCGAACCCCGCGTCGACGCGACGATCCGGTTCGGCGAACCCGGACAGGACGTGATGACCGTGTTGATGGCCAGCACCGCTGTCGCTGCGGTCAACTCCATACCATTCGTCTGCGACGCGCGGCCGGGCGTCATCACTCCGATTGACTTGCCTATCACCGGATCCCATGGCGCCCTGGCGGTCTGAATTTCGCGGTTCCTACTGGCCCGGTCCTGGGATTCGCTTCGAGCGCGGCTACGCACAGCGGCTCCCCTACGCCGACGGCGAATTCGACCGGGTGCTGTCGTCGATGATGTTTCACCACCTGGACGTCGATGCGAAACCGCTGCCGCGGCAGAGATTTTCCGTGTCCTGCGACCCGGCGGCAGGCTGCATCTGGTCGACATGGGCGGCGACATGACCGCCCGCGACGGCCTGTCGGCGCGCCTCGTCCTGCAGCGCTCGCACGCGGCCGGCAACCGCGGCGACGGGATCCCCCGAGTCCTGCGTACGGCGGGTTTCGACTGCGCCGAGGTCGCCACCGAGCGGCACCGCTGCGTTGGAGACTCACCTACTATCGCGCCACCCGCCGGCCTAGCGCGCCCGCCTAAGCGTCCCCAATCAACCAGGTACGGATCGAAGGCCGCGGAACAGTCTCATGCGATGGATGTTGATCCGATAAAACAGGCTCGGAAACCAGCGATACAGATGCCAAATGATTTGCACCGCAGCGGGAAAAACGATCAGCGGCCGATTGCGACCGACGCCGTGCAGGATCGCGCGGGCCGCGGACTGGGCGCTCATCTGCGGCATTAGATAGTGGGTGCGCCGACTTAGTGTAGCCACCTGCTCGCGCGGCATATTGACCACGACCATGTTGTCGTAGATCTTCGTTTTCATATCGCCCGGACATGCCGCGCTTACCTTCACCCCAAGGTCCGCTCCCTCTGCCCGCAGCGAAAGCGAAAGCCCCACGATCCCGTGCTTGCTCGTGCAGTAGGGGATATTGCCCGGCTGGGGAACCAGCCCGCTGAGCGAGGAAATGTTGACGATGTGCCCATGGCCCTGGCGTGCCATGACCTGGTAGGCGTGCACCGTCCCATGTACGACGCCCAGCAGGTCGACATCGAGCACGCGACGCCACTGCTGCATCGAGAGGTCACGAGAGTCCCCGCCAATCGCGATGCCTGCGTTGTTGATCATGTAGTCGACGCGTCCGTATTCGGCCACCGCGCTCTCAATCAGCTGCGCCACCTCGGCTTCGTTGGCCACATCGACACGCACCGCAAGTGCCGAGCCGCCGCTTTGCTCCAGGTGCCCGGCTACCCGACGCGCGGCGTCGCCGTCGATGTCGGCGACCACGACCGTCGAGCCCCGTCGTCCGAGCTCCTCACACAACGCCTCGCCCAGACCCATTCCGCCGCCCGTGACAATCGCCACCGCGTCCTCGAACCGCTGCATAACGGGCCCTTTCCGACAAGCTGCCATGATTTACTTACAGTCGTTGTAATATTATATTAGATGTAATTGACGCGGAAGGAGACAACAGCGGCCAGCGAGATGGGTCTGCGAGAACGCAAGCGACAGCAGACCAGGCAGGAACTGATCAGCGCTGCCATGCGGCTCTTCGACGAGAGGGGCTACGAGCAGACCACGGTCGCCGAGATCGCCTCCGCCGCAGGGGTTTCCACTAAGACGTTCTTCAACTACTTCGCGAGCAAGGATGAGGTCCTTTTCCCTCACCTGTCCCACCGGATCGACGCCGCGGTGGCCATTATCGAGCAGCGCGGGCCCGATGATCAGATGGCCGATGTCCTTGTGGCAGCGATGCAGCACATGCTCGCCGACGCCCTCGCCGAGGAAGTCGACGGTGGCCTGGCGTCGGTGCGGCTGCCCATGATCGTGTCCGTGCCCGCCGTCCAAGCGGCCACCCTGCACCGCTACTTTCTGGCCGAAACTCAACTTGCCCAGGCGCTGCAGCGCGCCTACCAGGACACGCTCGACCCGGCGGCCGCTGCCGCCGTCATCGGCTCAGTCATGGGGGCAGCGATTGCCGCGGCACTCGTTTGCCTGCAAGACGCCGACACCGCCGAACAACTGCGCGCCGCAGTCGAACGCGCCATCGGTATTGCAATGCACGGAGTGCGCAACATGCCGACGAGTGCTTAGCGCTGGTCTAAGGCAACCTTCACGGCCCCGCTCTCGCCCTGGTTGGCAATCGCGAGGAAGGCATCGCGCCACCGGTCCAACGGGAAGGTGTGAGTCAGCATGGGACGCAGGTCCACCCGGCCGTCGGCCACCAGGTCGAGGTAGTGGGCGATGGCGTGTTTGCGCTGCCCGTCGATCTCCTCGAACCCGAACGCGTTGGAGCCCACCCAGCTGATCTCCTTGAAGTACAGCGGGCTCCACTCCCACCGGCCGGGCGCGTGCACACCGGCCTTCACCAACGTCCCCCGCGACGTGAGGACCCGCACCCCGACCTCGAACGTCTCCGGCTTGCCGACCGTGTCGTAGACGACGTCGATCGGTCCGGGATAGGCCATCGGCAGCCCCTGCAGCGGCTGGCGCAGCCTGCCGCCGCCCCAGGCGACCAGCTCTTCGATGACGTCCAGGCGCGGTTCGTGCGCGAGCACTTTGGTGGCCCCGAATCGGCGGGCCAGCTCCGCCTGGGCCTCGAAGCGCGCCACGACGGCCACGGCCACGTCCGGGTAGAGCGCCCGCAGGATCGCGACCGCGCACAACCCCAGCGAGCCGGCCCCGTACACCAGAACCCGGCTCGATCGGGGCGGCGGGTGGCGGGTGATCGCGTGCAGGGACACCGAGAACGGGTCGGCGAACACGGCCATCTCGTCGGGAATCGAGTCCGGCACCGCAAACAGCATGCTGTCGTGGGCCGGCATCAACTCGGCGTATCCGCCGGTCACGTCGGCCGACACCCCGGTGTGGATGCCGGGTTTGATGTCGCCGTCGGCGAAGCTCCAGCACAGGCTGTAGTCGCCCTTCTGGCAGGCGGGACACGGCGGTTCGATGCCGCGCGGCCCGCACGACAGCCACGGGTTGAGCACCACCCGCTGCCCGACCTCCACCCCGCGTGCCTTCGGCCCCACCGCCACCACGTCGGCCACCACCTCGTGGCCCATGACTTGCGGGAACGAACAGAACGCGGCCATCGCGTTGTCGACGTCGCCCTCGCCGAAGTCCATCAGGATCTGTTTGGAGTCCGACCCGCAGATGCCGGTCAACCGCGGCCGGGTGATCACCCAATCCTGGTGCAACAGCTGCGGATCGGGCACCTCGCGCAGCGCCGTCGGGGTGCGGGTCAAATTCTCGGTCAGCAGGTTCGCGTTATGGGGAACGTCGAAGGGCTCCGGCGGTACGCCGTAGACGAGCGCCTTCATCGCGGCGCCTCGCTTGTTTTGAGGGCGGCGACACCGGCGATGAACGTGTCGATGTCTGCATTTTTCACGTCAACTATTTTATTTAGGCCCATCATGTCCGGGACGTAGTGCTCGAAGCGGTCGGTGCCCAGGGCCGCGATGATGCCGTCGGCCACTTCCTCGGCCGCCACCTTGGGCCCCTGGTAGAGGGGCTCCTCGCTGCCGGGCTGGTCCCAGATCTCGGTGTCGACCGGACCCGGTTCGATCAGCTTCACCGTGACTCCGGTGCCGTGCAGGTCGACCGCCATCGCCTCGCTCCAGCCGCACAACGCGAACTTGCTTGCGCAGTAAGCGGTTTCGTGGATGATCCCGAGCCGGCCGCCGACGCTGGACACATTGACGATCATGCCGGAGCCGCGGTCGAGCATCCGCGGCAGCAGGGCCAGCGTGAGCCGCATCGGGGCGAAAAAGTTGACCCGCATGACGTCCTCGACCTCGTCAGGCACCAACTCGGTGACGGCCCGGCGTTTCGGGATCGCGGCGTTGTTGATCAGCACGTCGACGCCGCCGAGCCCGTCCCAGGCTTGCAGCGCCAATTCGCCGACGGCCGCGGTGTCGGCCAGGTCGGCGGCCCACATCGCCGAGGCCGGCGAGGTCCGCCGGCAGTCGGCCAGCACCTCATCCAGGCGATCGCGTCGGCGAGCGATCAGACCCACCACCGCTCCCTGGCTGGCCAGCTGCCTGGCCAGGGCCGCGCCCAACCCGGACGAAGCACCGGTGATGAGCATTCGTTTCCCGGCCGCCACGTACGCCATCGCTCTAGATTGCCCTGCGTGTGGCTCCGTGGGAACCCTTTGGGCCGAAAGCTCGTTATACTATCTAAGTAATAGCCTAAGTAACTGTGCCTGATAGGGGGAACGCATGACTTCCACCACCTCTCGCTACGAGGGAGACACCTGGGACCTGGCGTCCAGCGTCGGGGTGACCGCGACCATGGTCGCGGCGGCCCGCGCGATGGCTACCCGCACCGACAAACCGCTGATCAACGACCCGTTCGCGGAACCGCTGGTGCGCGCGGTCGGTGTGGACCTGCTCGCCCGGCTGGCCAGCGGGGAATTGGACCCAAGCGAATTGAACGACGCGAACGACGTTCAGGACGTACCGGACGGCGCGGCGGCGTCCGCCGGCGCCATGTCCCGCATGGCCGACAACATGGCAGTGCGCACCAAGTTCTTCGACGAGTTCTTCCTGGACGCGACCAAGGCGGGCATCAAGCAGGCCGTCATCCTGGCGTCCGGGCTGGACTCCCGCGCTTACCGGCTGACCTGGCCCGCGGGGACCGTCGTCTACGAGATCGACCAACCGCAGGTCATCGAATTCAAAACCCAAACCCTTGCCAAGTTGGGCGCCGCACCCACCGCCGACCGGCGCGTGGTAGCCATCGATCTGCGCGACGACTGGCCGGCCGCGCTGCGCGCCGCCGAATTCGACCCCGAGCAGCCGACCGCGTGGAGCGCCGAGGGCCTGCTCGGCTACCTGCCCCCGGAGGCGCAGGACCGCCTGCTGGACACCATCACCGAGCTCAGCGCGCCGGGCAGCCGGTTCGCCACCGAGAGTGCGCGCAACATCGAACCCGGCGACGAGGAGAAGATGAAGGAACGCATGCAGCGAATCGCCGAGCGCTGGCGTGCCCACGGTTTCGACCTCGACATGACCGGCCTGGTCTACTTCGGCGACCGCAACGAGGCGGCGCCCTACCTGGCCGACCACGGTTGGCAGCTGACCACCAGCAGCGTGCGGGATCTCTTCGCGGCCAACGGACTTCCGCCCTTCGACGACGACGATGTCCGCATGGGCGACCTGCTCTACGTCAGCGGCACGCTCGACAAGAACAACGACTAGGAGCCATTCCAATGACGACCAATTCGGGACGTACCGACGGTGACACCTGGGGACCCGCGTCCAGCGTGGGAGCGACGGCCACCATGGTCGCGGCATCACGCGCCGTGGCGTCGCAGGGACCCAATGCGCTACTTGACGATCCGCTGGCCGATCCGCTGGTCCGCGCCGTGGGGCTGGATCCTTTCATCCGCATCATCGACGGCGAGATCGATTTCGAGGACGACCCGGTATTCAACCGCAAAGCCAGGACCGAGCAGATGGCGGTGCGCACCAGGTTCTTCGACGACTTCTTCACCGGCGCAACCAGAGACGGTGTGCGGCAGGCGGTGATCCTGGCTTCCGGCCTGGACACCAGGGCCTACCGATTGCGGTGGCCGGCCGGCACGGTGGTCTACGAGATCGACCAGCCGCAGGTGGTCGCGTTCAAAACCAACACGCTGGCCGACCTCGGCGCCGCCCCGACCTGCGAGCGGCGCACGATCAGCATCGACCTGCGCGACGACTGGCCCGCGGCACTGGCCGACGGCGGTTTTGACGTCACGCAGCCGACCGCGTGGAGCGCCGAAGGCCTGCTGCCCTACCTGCCGCCCGAGGCGCAAGACCGACTGTTCGACAACATCACCGCGCTCAGCGCGCCGGGCAGCCGGCTGGCCACCGAGCACGTCCCCGACCCGAACGCATTCTCCGATGAGCGCGTCCAGCGCATCTCCGAGCGGTGGCAGCGCTTCGGATTCGACCTCAACGCGGCCGACCTGTTCTACCGCGGCGAGCGCAACATCGTCCTCGACTACCTGACCACCCACGGCTGGCAGGTGACACCCCATCCCGCCAGGGAGTTGTACGCCCACAATGGGTTCGAATTTCCCGAGGACGAGATGGCGGGCGTGTTCGGCGAAATGAGCTACGTCGAAGCGACCCTCAAATAGCCCCTGATAAGGGCCTGGCTAGGGTTGCGTCATGCCACGCACTGACGACGACGATTGGGATCTGGCGTCCAGCGTCGGCGCCACCGCGACCTTCGTCGCCTCCGGGCGCGCGATGGCAACGAAGGATCCCCGCGGTTTGATCAACGACCCGTTCGCCGAGCCCTTGGTGCGCGCGGTCGGGTTGGATTTCTTCACCAAGATGATGGACGGTGAGCTCGACATCTCGACGATCGAGAACGCGTCTGCACGGATGCAGGCGATTACCGACGGAATGGCGGTGCGCACCAAGTACTTCGACGACTACTTCATCGACGCCACCAACAACGGCGTGCGGCAAGCCGTGATCCTCGCGTCCGGGTTGGACGCGAGGGCTTACCGACTGCCCTGGCCAGCCGGGACGGTGGTCTATGAGCTCGATCAACCGCAGGTGATCGACTTCAAGACAACCACTTTGGCCGGCATCGGCGCCGAACCGGTCACCACTCGGCGCACCATCCCCATCGATCTGCGCCAAGACTGGCCCGCGGCGCTCAAGGCAGCCGGACTGGACCTGACGGCACCGACCGCGTGGCTGGCCGAGGGCCTGCTGATCTACCTGCCCCCGGACGCCCAGGATCGGTTGTTCGACAACATCACCGCGCTGAGCGCGCCGGGCAGCACGATCGCCACCGAATTCGTGCCCGGGATAATCGATTTCGATCCCGACCAGGTGCGCGAAAAGATGGCGGGTACCTTCCGCGACCACGGCGTGGACGTCGACATGGCGTCGCTGGTCTATCCCGGCGAGCGCAACCACGTCGTCGACTATCTGCGGTCCAAGGGCTGGGACGTCGAGGGCGTGACGCGCGCAGAACTGTTCCAACGCAACGGCATCGAGGTGCCGGCCCCCGACATCGACGACCCACTGGGCGAAATCATCTTCATCAGCGGCGCACTTGCCGGCTGACAGCCGGCTAAAACTGTGACTGCCCCAGCCACAGCACGCTGGCACCGCTCAGCGTCTGCTCAACCTGTCGGAGCATCCCGGACACCGTGCGGCCCAGCACCGCGCCCACCGCATCCGGCAGCGACGCGGCGGCCGGCTGCGACGATGCACGGGGCCGCACCAGGTCCAGCAACGACGAGCCCGGGTAGCTCACGAGCCGGACGTCGGCATCCTCGTCCAGGCCGGCCAGCACTTTGGCTCGCCGCACCGCCGTCCGAAATCCACCGAGCTCGTCGACCAAACCGCGCTCCAGAGCGTCGGCCCCGGTCCAGATCCGGCCGCGCGCAACAGCATCCACGGCTTCGGCGCTCAGGTTGCGGCCTGCGGCGACGCGTTCCACGAAATCGGCATAGAACAGGTCCGCCTCGGCTTCCCTGTCCGCCTGCTGCTCCGGCGTGAACAGCTCGTCAACCGACCAGACATCGGCATTGGCGTTGGTGCGCACGGTATCTGACCCGACTCCCAGCCGCTCCTTGAGGTCGCGAACCACCAGCTTGCCGCTCATCACGCCGATCGAACCGGTGATCGTGCCCGGGTTGGCCACGATCGCGTCGGCGTCCATCGAGACGTAGTAGCCGCCAGAGGCCGCCATCGCACCCATCGACGCCACCACCGGCTTGCCCCGTTCGCGGGCCCTTTTCACCTCACGCCAGATGGTCTCCGATGCGGTGACCGATCCGCCAGGGCTGTCCACCCGCAGTACGATCGCGGACACCGAATCGTCGGCGGCAACCTCCCGCAGTGCCGCCGCGATGGTGTCAGCACCGGCGTTCGAGGAGCCGAGCGGCAGGAATTGCCGCCCGCCACGCCCGTTGACGATCGCGCCCTCCAGAGTGACCACGGCGATCGCCGGCTTGGACCGGCGACCGGGAATCGACGGCGCGGGCGGCGCAAGCCGCGACCGGGCGGCACCCGCGTAGCGCGACAGGTAGAGCCGCGGTGCGGCCTCTTGGTCGGAAACATCCTCCACGTCAACCAGTTCCGCAATGCGGGCATAGGCTTCGTCACGGAATCCGATCCGGTCCACCAGACCGGATTCCACGGCGTCACTGCGCAATAACGGTGCCCGGTCGGCCAGCGCATCGAGCGCACCCGCGTCGATGTTGCGTGATTCGGCGACCGCCTGCCACACCTGGTCCTGCAGGCTTTCCAGCATCCGGGTGACGGCCTCGCGGTGGGCCTCGGTGAAGCGCGCTTGAGTGAAAAGGTTTGCCGCCGACTTGTATTCGCCACGCGCGGTGAACTGGGCTTCGATCCCCGCCTTGTCGAGCGCGTCGCGCAGGAAGGTGGCACTGCTGGCGAAGCCGATGAGCCCGACGCTTCCCGACGGCTGCATCCAGACTTCACCGAATGCCGAAGCCAGGTAGTAGGACAGCGTCCCCGGATAGGTTTCTGCCCAGGCCAGTGACGGCTTGACGGCGCTGAAAGCCGCGATGGCTTCGCGCAGTTCTTGAACCGCGCCCACCGGCGACGCCGCAAGCTGCACGCGGGCAATCAGCCCGGCAACGCGTGGATCCTCGGCGGCACGGTGGATCGCGGCGACGGCGTCGCGCAGGGCCATCGCCCGGCCACCCCCGGTGACGAACGCCAGGGGGTCAAAGCCCGTCGTCTCCGGCGGCACCGATTGCAGGTTGAATTCGAGCACGCAGCCACTGGGTATGCCGTGGTGGCGGGCGGTGTCGACCCGGTTGACCAGGGCGCGCACGTCCTCACCCAAGTTCAAGACGCCGGGAACAGAAGGCAGAAAACCGAACATGTCCGCAAGCCTACCGATCCGCCGCCGTACGGTGCTGGGGTGAGGTTTTCCATCGCTATCCCCCAATTCGATTCCGATAGCTTCGATGCCGCCGGGCTGCGCGCGTATCTTGCGCGTGCCGAGGAGCTTGGTTTCGAGGGCGGTTGGGTGCTCGAGCAGACCATCGGCCAGGCACCGCTGCTGGCACCGCTGGAGCTGCTCGCGTATTGCGCCGCCTGCACCGAGCGACTGCGCCTGGGTGTCGCCGTCCTGGTGTCGTCGTTGCATGAGCCGCTGCAGTTGGCCTCGGCCATCACGGCCGTCGACCGGCTCAGTCACGGCCGGCTGGACGTCGGCGTCGCACCGGGCGGCGGGGCCCGCCAGTTCGCCGCCTTCGGCGTGGACAAGGACACGTTCATCAGCTATTTCACCGAGGGCCTACAGCTGATGAAGGCGGCCTGGTCGGACGAACCCAGGGTGACGTTCCACGGCCGGTTCCGCGACGTCGATGACCTTCCCGTCCAGCCGAAGCCGGTGCAGCGACCGCACCCGCCGATCTGGTTCGGCGGGCTTGCTCCCAAGGCCCTGGCCAGGGCGGTGCGCCACGGTGACTCGTTTTTGGGCGCGGGCTCGTCGACCACCGAGGCCTTTGCCGGGGCCGTCAAGATAGTCCGCAGCGAGCTCGCCGAACAGGGCAAGGACTCCACGCACTTCACCATCGGCAAGCGGGTCTATCTGATGCTTGACGACGATGCCGCGAAAGCCCGCGACCGGGTGCTCGCCGGGCTGCAGCGCATCTACGGACAGATGCCCGGCATCGATGCGGTCCCGGTGTCCGGCACACCCGACGACGTCGCCCGCGGGCTGCGTGAGGTGATCGACGCCGGCGCCGAGATGCTGCTACTCAATCCTGTCGGCGCCGACGTTCCGGAGAACCGAGAACAGATGGAACGCCTTGCTGCAGAGGTGATTCCGCAGCTGGGTTAGCCGCGGCGAGCGGTACTAAAGTTCCGTGGCCGAGCCGCCCGCTGCGGTGATCTTTTCGCGCGCGCTGCCGCTGAACTTGTGCGCGGTCAGGTCGACCTTGACGCTCAGCTCGCCGTTGCCGAGGACCTTGACCAGAGAGTTCTTGCGAACGGCTCCCTTGGCCACCAGATCGTCCACGCCGATGGCGCCGCCCTTGGGGAACAGCCGGCTGATGTCACCGACATTGACGATCTCGTATTCGGTGCGGAACCGGTTGCGGAAGCCCTTGAGCTTGGGCAGCCGCATGTGGATCGGCATCTGCCCGCCCTCGAACCGCACCGGCACGTTCTTGCGTGCCCCGGTGCCCTTGGTGCCACGGCCCGCGGTCTTGCCCTTGGAACCCTCACCACGACCGACCCGGGTGCGAGCAGTTTTCGACCCCGGCGCCGGCTTCAGGTCGTGCAGCTTGATGGTCACTTGGCCTCCTCCACCTCGACGAGGTGACGCACCACCGCAATGAGTCCGCGGGTCTGTGGGCTGTCATCGCGGATCACCGAATGGCGAATCCGCCGCAGGCCCAGGGTGCGCAGGCTCTCGCGCTGCTTGAAGCGTGCGCCAATCGTGCTACGCACCTGGGTGATCTTGAGTTGGGTCATGGCTGTACCGTTCCCTCCCGCGCAGCACTGGCAGCCAGCGCTTCGCTTTCCCGTCGCGCCTTCAGCATCCCGGCCGGTGCCACGTCCTCGATCGGCAGTCCCCGGCGGGCGGCCACCTCTTCGGGACGCTGCAGCAGCTTGAGGGCGGCCACGGTGGCGTGCACCACGTTGATCGCGTTGTCGCTGCCCAACGATTTGGACAGGATGTCGTGTACCCCAGCGCATTCCAGCACCGCGCGCGCCGCGCCGCCGGCGATCACACCGGTACCCGGGCTGGCCGGACGCAACAGCACGACGCCGGCGGCTTTCTCACCCTGCACCGGGTGCGTGATGGTCCCGCCGATCAGCGGCACCCGGAAGAAGCCCTTGCGCGCCTCCTCGACGCCCTTGGCGATCGCGGCCGGGACTTCCTTGGCCTTGCCGTAGCCCACACCAACCATGCCGTTGCCGTCACCGACGATGACCAACGCGGTGAAGCTGAATCGCCGGCCACCCTTGACCACCTTGGAGACCCGGTTGATCGCGACGACCCGTTCCAGGTAGTTGCTCTTCTCACCGTCGCGGTCGCGGCTGCGGCCGCTGTCGCGGCGGCCACGGCTATCGCGGCTGTCACGGCTGTCACCGCGCCCGTCACGGCTGTCACCGCGGGTGTCGACCTGCGGCCCGCCCGGCTGCTCCGACATTATGCGGTCCTTCCAGTATTGCGTGTCATCAGAACTTCAATCCGTTCTCGCGGGCGGCATCGGCCAGCGCCGCGATCCGTCCCCCGTAGCTGTAGCCGCCACGGTCGAATACCACCGTGTCGACGCCGGCCGCCTTGGCACGCTCGGCGATCAATTGGCCGACTCGCACGCTGCGGGCTTTCTTGTCGCCGTCGACGCCGCGCACGTCGGCCTCAATCGACGACGCGGCGGCCAACGTGGTGCCATTTTCGTCGTTGACCAGTTGCACGTGGATGTGCCGCGCGGACCGGTTCACCACCAGCCGTGGGCGCTGCGTGGTGCCCGCGACCTTTTTACGCAGCCGTGCGTGCCTGCGCAGCCGGGAGACGCGTCGAGTCGCGGATACGCTCTGCCCCACAGGCTTTCGCGCCGCGTTGTCAGCTTTTGATTGCGCCATGACTACTTACCTGTCTTTCCGACCTTGCGGCGGACCTGCTCACCTTCGTAACGCACGCCCTTGCCCTTGTACGGGTCGGGACGGCGCAGACGGCGGATGTTCGCCGAGATCTGACCGACCTTCTGCTTGTCGATCCCGGTGATGGTGAACTTCGTCGGTGACTGAACGGAAAACGTGATGCCGTATGGGGCCTCGACGACCACGGGGTGGCTGTAGCCCAGTGCGAACTCCAGGTTGGAACCCTTGAGCTGCACGCGGTAACCGACGCCGAAGATTTCCATGTTGGTGGTGTAACCCTGCGTCACACCGGTGACGAGGTTGGACACCAGCGTGCGCGACAGCCCGTGCAGTGAGCGGTTGTGCCGCTCATCGTCGGGACGGGTGACCACGATCGCGCCATCGTCGTTGCGCGCCACCATGATCGGCTCGGCGACCGTCAAACTCAGGGTGCCCTTGGGTCCCTTCACCGAGACGTTCTGACCCTCGATCGTTACGTCGACTCCGGCGGGAACCGGAACCGGCTGCTTACCAATGCGCGACATATCTACGCTGCCTCTCCCGTTACCAGACGTACGCGAGGACTTCGCCGCCCACGCCATGTCTGGCTGCCTGACGGTCGGTGAGCAGGCCCGAGGAGGTCGAGATGATCGCCACGCCCAGGCCGCCGAGCACCCGCGGCAAGTTGTTGGATTTCGCGTACACCCGCAAACCCGGCTTGGACACGCGGCGCAGACCGGCGATGCTGCGCTCCCTGCTGGGCCCGTACTTGAGCTGGACGACCAGAGACTTGCCGACCCGGGCGTCTTCGGTGTGGTAGTCGGTGATGTAGCCCTCGGCCTTGAGGATCTGGGCGATATTGGCCTTGAGCTTGGAGTGCGGCAGGCTCACCTCGTCGTGATACGCCGAATTGGCGTTGCGCAGACGCGTCAAGAAGTCCGCGATCGGGTCCGTCATCGTCATAGTGTTTAGTCCTGTTGTCCCGTTACCAGCTGCTCTTCTGCACACCGGGCAATTCACCCGCGTGGGCCATCTCGCGCAGGCAGATCCTGCACAGCCCGAACTTGCGGAACACCGCACGTGGGCGGCCGCACCTGTTGCAGCGGGTGTAGCCGCGCACCGCGAACTTCGGTTTGCGTGCGGCCTTGTTAACCAGTGCCTTCTTCGCCATTGCTCATGCTCCCCTTTGAGGTTCTTCCTTGAACGGAAAGCCGAGGGCCCGCAACAGCGCTCGCCCTTCGTCGTCGGTCGTCGCCGAGGTGACGACGTTGATGTCCATGCCGCGGACCCGGTCGATCTTGTCCACGTCGATCTCGTGGAACACCGACTGCTCGGCCAGCCCGAAGGTGTAGTTGCCGACACCGTCGAACTGCTTGGGCGAAAGCCCGCGGAAGTCACGAATACGTGGCAGCGCAATCGACGTGAGCCGGTCCAGGAACTCCCACATCCGGTCCCCGCGCAAGGTAACCCGGACACCGATCGGCATGCCCTCGCGCAATTTGAACTGCGCAATCGATACGCGCGCCTTACGGATTTCCGGCCGTTGCCCGGTGATCAGCGCCAGGTCGTTGACCGCGCCGTTGACCAGCTTGGCGTCTCGGGCCGCTTCGCCGACGCCCATGTTGACGACAACCTTGGTGACGGCTGGGATCTGCATGACGTTGCCGTAACCGAACTGCTTGTGCAGCGCGTCGCGAATCTCGTTGCGGTAGCGCTCCTTCAGGCGCGGCTGAACCTTCTCTGCAGTAGTCATCAGATGTCCTTGCCGTTGCGCTTGGAGATACGGACCCGCTTGCCGGTCTCCTCGTCCACCCGGTAGCCGATTCGGGTGGGCTTGCCGTCCGAGTCGACGACCATCACGTTGGAGACGTGGATCGGGGCTTCCTGGGTGACGATGCCGCCCGAGCGGGCTCCGCGCTGGGTGGTCGAAACGGCGGTGTGCTTCTTGATCCGGTTGACGCCCTCGACCAGCACCCGATTACGGGTCGGGTAGGCCTGCAAGACTTTGCCCTTGGCCCCTTTATCTTTGCCGGCGATAACCAAGACGGTGTCGCCCTTGTGGACCTTCATCTACAACACCTCCGGGGCCAACGAGATGATCTTCATGAATCGCTTCTCACGCAATTCGCGGCCGACCGGACCGAAGATACGGGTCCCGCGGGGGTCGTTGTCGGGCTTGATGATCACCGCGGCGTTCTCGTCGAACTTGATGTAGCTGCCATCGGCACGCCTGCGCTCCTTGACGGTGCGCACCACCACGGCCTTGACGATCTCACCACGCTTGACGTTGCCGCCGGGAATGGCCTCCTTGACGGTGGCGACGATCACGTCACCGATGCCGGCGTAACGTCGCGATGAGCCGCCGAGCACCCGGATGCACAAGATCTCCCTGGCGCCGGTGTTGTCGGCGACCTTCAGCCGCGATTCCTGCTGAATCACTCGATCTCCTGACCTGGTTCACGTGTGCACGGCAGGAGAAAACAGCTCAGTGAGCACCTGACGTGCGCGGTCTTTGTTACCGAAGAGCACGCGGGGCCAATAACGTTTGCACGCATCAGCCGAGGTCTGCTCAAGGCAACCCCTGGAGTCTAGGGGAAGAGCTGCTCAGCGCCAAATTTCTACCGAGCTGAGCCGGTTTCCCTTAGCTGGAATGCCGGTACCACGCGGCGACATACAGGACCAGCGCTGTGGCCAGCGCGATCAGTACCCAAATCACGACGGCTTGATCGATCCACGAACCCGCCGGAGGGCTGCCGGGCAGGATATTTCGCAGCGGCACCACGGCGAACAGCATCGCGGCGTACCAGGTGGAAAACGGCGGCAAGAATTGTCTCCGGCCGGTCAGCATCTGAATGGCCACGAACAGTGCCAGCGTCGGCAGGGTGATGAGGACCAGACAGATCCCCAGGTCGAAGACCAGCGGCCCCTTGGCCCGATGCAGGGTGATGATGACGTTGTCCGGGCGATCGGGGTCGTCCTTATTGCGCGCAACCCGCGTGACGGCGATGTCCCAGCCTTCCAGCGATCCCGTCACCTCGACCCGGCCGGGCTTGTACTGGCGATTTTCGCCTGTCCCCACGAGGACATCCGCCTGGATGGTGTCGGTCTTGTACGAGTCGAACGGCCAGTCGCCCGGGTCACCGTGGGCCTCAATGGTGGTGGCTACCTGCGCCGGCAACTTCCCCACCGGGTACTGCAAATCTCCCAGGTCGTTCTGCGGGAAGAACCGCGCGGAGGTGTCGGTGTTCAGCACGTTGAAGTGTTTGTCGATCATCGAATCGTCGGGCATCACCAGCACCTTCACATCGAGGCGATTTGCCACGCTGTGCAGCTGCTCGAAGCGCACCAGAACCACCGTGCCGTCGGTGGTGTTGAGGACCGGCTCGGGGAGCGGACCCGGCGGTGGCCAGCCAGTGGTAGCCGAGCAGCGACAGGACGTAGACAACGACGACGCCGGCGATGATGGAGACATCGAGCAGGAAATGTCGTCGTCTGGGTTTGCGCGCCGGCCGCTCGGGCTGCTCGGGCGCCGGGGGCTGCGGCGCCGGCGCGGCAGGCACAGCCACGGTCCCGGCCAGGTGCAGCTCCGGCCTCACCTCAGCGGGGCGATCACCCGCAGCCGCAGCTGAGCCGCTGATGATTGACACGAAGCAAGACGCTATCAACGAGCGTGTTTGCTGGCTCCGTGAAGAACAGTACCCTTACAAGCTTTTAACAGCGCCGATACGAGCGGCGGCGAAATCAATCGCCTTGCCGGACCCAGGCGAGGATGTACAGGCTCATCGCCGTCACCAGCCCGATCAGCACCCACTGCACAATGGCTTGGTCGATCCACGAGCCGGGCGGTGGGGCGCCGGGAAGGATGTTGCGCAGCGGGACGATGGCAAACAGATTCGCGGCGTACCACGTCGCGAACGGCGGCAAGAATTTCCTCCTGCCCAGCACCATCGGAATGGCCACCAACAGCGCCAAGGTGGGCAGGGCGATGAGGACCAGGCAGATGCCCAGGTCGAAGATCAGCGGGCCCTTGGCCCTCCTCAGAGTGATGACCACGTTCCCGTTGTCCGAACCTCGTTGGGTTGGGAGCGCGGCGGGGTCATGAACCCGGTTGACGCTGACGTCCCACCCGTCCAAATCTCCGGTTACTTCGACGCGGGCAGGTACCTTCTTGATGTTGTCGCCGGACCCGACGAACGCATCGGCCGAGATCGGCTCCGTGCTGTACGTGTCGAAGGGCCAGTTACCGACGTCGCCGTGCGCCTCGACGGTGGTGCTGAGTTGCGCCGGTGCCTTTCCTTTCGGGTAATGCAGATCCCCCAGGTCGCTCGTTGGATACAGGCGCACGGCTACGTCGGTCGCCAGCACGTCGAAGCGGTTGTCGTAGGCCGAAATCCCTGGGTAGACAAGCACATTCACCGTGAGGCGATTGGCGGTGGGTTTCAGCTCCTCGAGGCGCAGCTGCACGATGGTCGCATCGCCGCCGCCCTGGCTCAGGTCCAGTGGAGGAAGCGGGGCCTCTGCTTCTTGCAGCTGGTGGACGCCCAGCAGCGACAGGACATACACGGTGATGACGGCCATCAGAATGATCACGCCGATAACGATGCGCGGTCTGCTCCGCTTCTTCGGCGGCGCCGGAGGGGACGTTGGCGGCGATTCCTCCGCCGGCGGCGGCGGAGCCTCGGAGGTCTTAGTTGGCGGAGCCTCAGCGGTCGTTGGCGCCTCAGCGGTCGTTGGCGCTTCAGCGGTCGTTGGCGCTTCAGCGCTCATTGGTCGCCGCCGGCGCGGACGGAAGGCACCACGGGGTGAGATGTTAGCTAATGCGCCCGCCGACCGCGCGGCGAAATCGTCACTGTCCTTGCGCGAGCTGGCGTTCCGTCACCCGCTGGCCACCAAGCGTTAACCTATTGGCCGGAAACCGGATTAGCTACGCAGCGAAAGCCGATGTGAGTGGTCGCGGTGTCCTGCGATTGCGGCGACCGCGCCGCCGGACGGTAGCGGTGGCAGTACTCCGCCGCGCACAAGTGCGAACCGCCTTTCAACGTTTGGCTGACGCTGGGGTCTGCGGGTCCAGACGGTGCGCAACAGGCTTTCGGCGGATGATCGAGCCGGTGGTGTGCGGAAAACTCGGTGGCGGTCCACTCCCAGACGTTGCCGATCATGTCGACCAAGCCGAAACCGTTGGGCGGAAACGTCCCAACCGGCGACGTTCCCACCCAGCCGAGCGCACCGTCGTTGCGGTACGGGAACCTGCCCTGCCAGGTGTTGGCCATCAACTGACCGTCGGGTTTCGCCTCGTCGCCCCACGAATAGGTCCACGTGTCCCCCGCGCCTGGGCCGCGGGCCGCATACTCCCACTCGGCCTCGGTCGGCAGCCGCCGCCCGGCCCACCGCGCGTAGGCCGCGGCGTCGGGATACGCCACCTGCACGACCGGGTGATCGGCTCTGTCCGCGCCGGTGCTATCCGGGCTGTCCGGCCCGAACGGGTGGCGCCAATTCGCACCCGGTACCCAGTCCCACCACTGCCGCCAGTCGCGCAGGTCGACCGGGCCGGCGGTGGGGCGGAAAACCATGGCGCCCGGGCACAGGTCGCCTGCGTCTGCCCCCGGGTAAAGCGCCGGGTCGATCGGCTGCTCGGCGACCGTCACATAGCTTGTGGCAGCGACGAATTCGGCGAACTGCGCGTTGGTCACCGGGTGCCGCTCCACCGCGAAGGAACCCACGGTCGCCGTGTGGATCGGCGCCTCTTCGGGGTAGAAGCTCGTCGAGCCCATGCGGAATGATCCGCCTGGCAGGTCAATTAGCTCGGTGAGCACCACTTCAGGGTATGACGCCCGCGGGCCGGCTGAGGCCATAACCCGTTCACCTGATGTTTGTTTGCGGGTTGGTCCGATAGCTGTAAATGTCGACGTGTGTCGAAATAGGGGTGACGTGGGCGTGTGCCCCGACACCGAGCTCGCCGCCTACGCCGGGCGCCACCGTGGTCGACGAGACGGGCCCGTCTCACCGTTGTTGCTCTCAAGGAGGCAATCGACGTGCAGCACTCACGCCCACGTGTCGCGATGAGCTTGCTGGCCGCGGGTGCGCTGGCGCTTTCGGCATGCAACCAAGACCACGCGACCCTGTCCTATACCAGTGGGGTCAAGGTGGACTGCGGCGGCAAACAGACCCTGGCCGCCAGCGGCTCCACCGCGCAGGCCAACGCGATGACCCGGTTCATCGACGCCTACAAGAAGGTGTGCCCCGGGCAGTCGCTCAACTACACCGCCAACGGCTCGGGCAACGGGATCAGCGAATTCCTCGCTGGCAAAACCGATTTCGGCGGATCGGACACACCCCTGTCCGGGGACCAATACCCCGCCGCCAAACAGCGATGCGGCGGCGCCGACGCCTGGAACCTGCCCGTGGTGTTCGGGCCGATGGCCATCACCTACAACATTGCCGCCGTCGACTCTTTGGTGCTCGACGCGCCCACACTGGCCAAGATCTTCAACGGCACCATCACGCGCTGGGACGACCCGGCCCTCACCTCGCTCAACGCATCCATGCCGGCAGAGGACATCAAAGTCATTTACCGCAGCGACGCATCCGGCACCACCTACAACTTCCAGTCCTACCTGCAGGCCGCATCCGGCGGAGCGTGGACTCAGGGCGTAGCCAAGACGTTCAACGGCGGCGTCGGCACCAGCGCCCAAGGCAACAAAGGCACCTCGGCGCTGGTGAAAACCACCGAGGGCGCGATCAGCTACAACGAATTGTCATTCGCGCTCGAGCAAGGGCTGTACGCCGCCGAGATCAAGACCCCGGCAAGTCGCAGGTCGCTACGCCCAGTACGGATCGGCACCGACACCGTCGGCAAGACCATCAAGGGCGCCAAAATCACCGGCCAGGGCAACAACCTCGTGCTCGACCTTTCGTCGTTCTACAACCCTGCCCAACCCGATGTGTACCCGATCGTCTTGGCCACCTACGAGATCGTCTGCTCCAAGTACCCCAACCCCGAGGACACCCAGGCGATCAAGTCATTCCTGCAGACGGCGATCGGTCCCGGCCAGATCGATCTCAACAAAGCCGGCTACATCCCGCTGTCGCCCGACTTTCAAGCACGAGTCTCGAGCGCCGTCGACGCCATCACCTGAGCCGACTTGCCGCGCTATCGGTTCGCTTTCGGCTGCTTTCGATCCCGTTGCCGCCACCAAGCGAGGATGAACAGCGTCATGGCGACGACCAGACCTATCAACACCCACAGCACTACGGCTTGGTCGATCCACGAACCAGGTGGCGGATTACCCGGCAAGAAGTTGCGCAGCGGCATGACGGCGAACAGCATCGCCGCATACCACGTGCCGAACGGTGGCAAGAACGTCGTCCTGCCCAACACCATCGGAATGGCCAGCCACAATGCCAAAACGGGCAAGGTGACAAGTATCAGGCAGATTCCCAGGTCGAAGATCAGCGGCCCCTTGGACCTGTGCAATGTGATGATCACGTTGTCGAGGCTGTTCGGGTTCTCGGTGTCCTCGGCGTCGTGGACGCGACGGACGTTCACGTCCCAGCCGTCCAACGATCCGGTGACTTCGATACGGGCCCATACCTTGTTCTGGTAACCCCCGGTGAAGACCAGACCCGAGATCTCATCGGTGGTGTAGGTGTCGAATGGCCAGTTACCCGCATCGCCGTGCGCCACGATCGTGGTGGCCACCTGCGCGGGCGCTTTTCCCTTGGGGTACTGCAGGTCTCCGAGGTCAGTCTCGGGATACAGGCGTACGGCGGCATCGGCGGTCAACACGCTCGAGCTTTGGTCGACCAAGGAGTCCTGCGGGGTGACAAGCACGTTCACCGACAGTCGATTCGCGACAGTCTCCAGCTTCTCGACGCGCAACTGAACAATGCTGTCCTCTTTCTGGTACTGGCTCACGTCCACGGCGGGGAGCTTGGGCCCGGATTTGGCCAGCAGATGGACCCCAACCAGCGATAGGACATAGACAGCAACGACGGCCAGCAGAATGCCGAGACCGACTGCGATACGCCGTCCTTGCGACTCGGTTTTCACCGGCGCGGTCGCCGGTTCCGGCGGAGGCGCCGGCGCTGGCGGTGGCGGCGCAGGAGTCCCCGCCGTCATCGGTCGCCACCGTGAACCCTTGGAGGCCAAAGGCCATCGGACCACCGCACCACCGGGAGTAACAGCACGGGGTCAGGCTAGCAGTCGGTGGCACTCAGGCTGGGGCTTTTCACGGTATGACGACGGCGAATTCCTGCATCAACGTGGATTTCGCGGCATCGAATCCCGCCGCACCCGCCGGCCCCTGCAGTTGGATCGCGACCAGATACTTTTTGGTGTTGGTCCAGATGTGGGTCAGGCGGTCGGCGAAGTCGAAAGTGCCCGAAGGGCCTTGGAAGAATGTGCCGGTCAGCTGCTGGCTACTGTAACCGCAGAACTGAGCCGCCGCGACCGTGAATTTGACGCCCGGCCGCGAATCTCGCATGTCCAAGGCATATTTCAAGAATGCCCCACCGGGCTTGAGGTCGGTCGCAGCGATGATCACGGCGCCGGATATGCCGTCGGGACCGGTCAGTGTCAGTGCCCGATCACCGGTGCCCGCAACCGAGCTCCAGCCGTCCGGCAGGCTTCACCGTGAGCCTGGGCGCCGCCCGGTCGGGCACCCCGGCCACGGTCAAGCGACCGCTACCCGTGGGCGACGGGAAGCACGCGAGCGCGTTGGGTGGGCTGTGATCGGGCAACGTCGTCACGACACCGGGCACCGGCTCCGCCGGGTCGGAGGATGGTTGCGGTGCCCCTGACACCGACGCCGATACCGACGCCGGTGTCGTCGACGAGGCCGTCGGGCTGGACGGCGTAGCGCTCCCGCCCGTGGTCTTCTCGCAGCCCACCACCACACCAACCACCAGGCACGTCCATCCGAGGACGGCGCAGAAGCCTCTCGCGGGTGATTCAGTCGCGCGAAAAGGCAAGCGCGAGTTCTCTTTCCAGGTCTTCATACGGCTTGCCGGAGATGTCGACGGTGACCTGCGCGATGGTGCCGCCGGTGAATCGGAAGGGCGCTTTGTAGCGTCGGGAAACTTCCGAGCCGGTGTTGCGCCCCACCATGACGCTGGCACCGGCCAACGCGAACGTTCCCGGTTGCGTCGTCATATCCGGCAGCGACGCGACCGCGGCCTCGTCGATGAACAGCGTGCCCTCACCCAGCGGCGTGTGGCTGTTCTCCACGGTTCCGGTCCGCGAAAACCGAACGCCGAAGAGGTGCCTGCCCAGCGGCACCGCGCCGGGCGACGAGATCAGTTGCTCGCGCTCACCGAGGAAGTTGTACACGTAGTGCAGCCGACCGTCCTGGATGAACAGGACGTGCCCGCCGTGCGCGCAGCCGTGTTTGAAGAGCACGCCTTCGGCGCCGGTGGTATCAATGGTCACGTCGGCCACCACAGCGTAGGACTGACCGCGGGGTTCGACGGCGGCGCCGGTGCCGACCTCGGCGGCATCGGGATAGTAGGTGAAAGACTGCCGGTCGGCGCCCAGGTAGGGCCGGAACCGCGTCAACGTTTCGAAGATGTTCAGATCCGCCAGCGGTAGGCCGTTGTACTTCGCTGCCTCGGAAAACCACAGCGCCTTTAGCTCTTCCAGCTTGTCGGGTTGCTCGGCAGCCAGGTCGTGGCATTGGCTGCGGTCGGCTTCGATGTGGAAGAGTTCCCAGCGGTCGGCATCGAAATGCGACCAACCCGCGGGTGTGGCCGCGTGGATGGTGTTGGCGAACCAGCCCCGGTGCCAGATCCCGCGAGTTCCCAGCATGGTGTAGAACTGGGTGTCCTTGCCGGTGTCGGCGGCCGGATTGTCAAGGGCTGCTTTGAAACTCACACCGTCCAGCGGCTTCTGCGCGATGCCCTGCACGGTCTCCGGCGGGGTGATGCCCAGCAGGTCGTAGACGGTCGGGGTGATGTCGCAGACGTTGACGTAGTTGTCGCGAACCTCCCCGTGCGCCGCAATACCGTTGGGCCAGGAGACGATTGCCGTGTCGGCGATACCGCCCTCGTGCGAGGCGTACCGCTTGTACAGCTTGTACGGCGTGTTGAAGGCCATCGCCCACCCGATCGGGTAGTGGTTGTAGGTCTCGGGGCCACCGAGCCGGTCGAAGTACTTCATGCTCTCCTCGACGGTGTCGATGTATCCGTTGAAGAACTTGCCCTCATTCACCGACCCGTTGGGCCCGCCCTCGCCGCTGGCCCCGTTGTCGGAGATCACCACGATGATGGTGTTGTCCAGCTGACCGGATTCTTCGAGATAGTCCAGGATTCGGCCGATCTGGGCGTCGGTGTAGCTCAGGAAGCCGGCGAACACTTCGGCCATCCGGCTGAACAGCTTCTTGTCCTCATCGTTGAGGGAGTCCCAGGGCCGCACGGTGTCCTGCAGTGGCCACGGCTCGCCTTGCGGGCCTTTGACGTCCAGATACGGGTTGACGGGCGACAGCTCGGTGTCCGGAGGCACAATTCCCATCGACTTCTGCTTTTCCAGCACGATGTCGCGGTAGCGCTCGTAGCCCATGTCGAAGCGGCCGGCGTACTTGTCCGCCCATTCTTTGAAGACGTGATGCGGTGCGTGCCCGGCGCCGGGGCAGACGTAGCTGAACCACGGTTTGTCGGGCGCGATCACCTTGGCGTCGCGGATGAATTCGATGGTCTTGTCGGCGAGGTCCTTCGACAGGTGGTAGCCGTCCTCGGGAGTGGCCGGCGGTGTGATCGGGTGGTTGTCGTACACCAAGTCGGGGTACCACTGGTCGGTCTCCCCGCCCATGAACCCGTAGAACCGTTCGAAGCCGCGCGACGTGGGCCAGTGCCGTTTCGTGGAGGCCAGATTCGACTCTTCCAGCGGCGTCAGGTGCCACTTGCCGACGCAGTAGGTGTTGTAACCACGTTCGTTGAGCACCTCCGACAGCAGCGCGGTGTCGTCCGGGATGCGGCCGTTGCAGTTCGGGAAGCCGTCGGTGAACTCTTCGATGGTGGCCATGCCCACGGTGGTCGCGTTGCGACCGGTCAGCAGCGACGCCCGCGTCGGTGAACACAGTGCGGTCGTGTGGAATTGCGACAGCCGCACACCACGATCGGCAATCCTCGTCATGGCGGGCATCTCGACCAGACCGCCGAAGCAGTCCCACGTCGCGATGCCGGTGTCATCCCACACCAAATAAAGGACGTTTGGCGAATTCTCGGGCGCTGTCGGCGCCGCGTACGGACCCCAGTCAGGCTCCGAATCACGAATATCCAGCTCGATCTTGCCGTTAAACCCCGCCATCGCTCACTCCGCTCTCACGTCCCCGGACACCGCGTGCAGATTACACCGGCGAAGCCACACCCACGCCAACAGTCACAAAAGCCCCGACACGCTTGGCGTGCGAGGGCTTTTGGTGGGGGTACCTCCCGCTTGCGGGGGACTGTTCGCCGGTACTTACTTGGCCTTCTCGAGAATCTCGACGAGCCGCCAGCGTTTGGTCGCCGACAGCGGACGTGTTTCCATCAGCGAGACGCGGTCGCCGATGCCGGCGACGCTGTTCTCGTCGTGCGCCTTGACCTTCTTGGTGGTCCGGATGATCTTGCCGTACAGCGGGTGCCGCATACGGTCTTCCAGCTCGACCACGATGGTCTTTTGCATCTTGTCGCTCACCACATAGCCGATGCGCGTCTTGCGCCGGCCGCGTGGCTTCGGGGTGGCCGGAGTGTTCTTGGGGCCTTTATCTTTCGGCGCAGCGTCTTTGGTCGCGGCGGCCTTCGGCGCGGCGGCCTTGGACGCGGCCTTCTTAGGGGCCGCCTTCGTCGCCTTGGCGGCTTTCTCGCCGGTGGTAGCTTCTGCCATCACGATTCCTTCTCATCGGAGCCGCCGGGACCGGACGCCAGGCCCAGTTCTCGTTCCCGCAGGACGGTGTAGACGCGCGCGATCTCCTGCCGCACGATGCGGAGCCGGCGGTTGTTGGTCAGCTGGCCAGTCGCTATCTGGAAGCGCAGGTTGAACAGCTCCTCCTTGGATTCGCGCAGCCGCTCGGCCAGCTCCTCGTCGGTGAGCTCACGCAGTTCGCCTGGGGACACTCCCACTGCCATCAGAACTGCTCCTCTCGGGTCACGATGCGTGCCTTGATCGGCAACTTGTGGATCGCGCGGGTGAGCGCGGCCCGGGCGATCTGCTCATTGGGGTAACTGAGCTCGAACAGCACCCGGCCGGGCTTCACGTTGACCACCCACCATTCCGGCGAGCCCTTGCCCGACCCCATCCTGGTCTCCGCGGGCTTCTTGGTCAGCGGTCGGTCGGGAAAGACATTGATCCACACCTTGCCGCCACGCTTGATGTGGCGGTTGATGGCGATACGAGCCGACTCGATCTGCCTGTTGGTGACGTAGGCGTGCTCAAGGGCCTGGATACCGTAGTCGCCGAAGTTCACCTGCGTGCCACCACTGGCGATGCCGCGCTGGCGTGGATGGTGTTGCTTGCGATGCTTGACTTTGCGGGGAATCAACATGATTCAGCTCTCCGTGCTCTGCGGTTCGAGGGCCGCCGTGGCCCCATCATCTGAGGCAGGAGCGGCAGCGGGCGCAGCGCTTACAGTGCTTTCATCGCCACCCGCGGCCCGTCCGGCTTCGGTGCTGGTCGCCGTGGTGCCCGACGCACCACTGCGGCGCGGACGCGTACCCGACGGCCGCTCACGGCGCGGACGCTCGGCGCCCGCTGGGGCCGCGGCCGCCAATTCGCGCTTGCCACCGACGATGTCGCCCTTGTAAATCCACACCTTCACGCCGATCCGGCCGAAGGTGGTCTTGGCCTCGTAGAGGCCGTAGTCGATGTCGGCGCGCAGCGTGTGCAACGGAACCCGACCTTCGCGGTAGAACTCCGACCGACTCATCTCAGCGCCGCCGAGACGGCCCGAGCACTGCACCCGGATGCCCTTGACGTTGGGCTGACGCATCGCCGACTGGATGGCCTTGCGCATCGCGCGGCGGAACGCCACCCGGTTGCTCAACTGTTCGGCGACGCCCTGGGCCACCAATTGTGCTTGCGATTCCGGGTTTTTGACTTCGAGGATGTTGAGCTGGACCTGCTTTTTGGTCAGCTTCTCCAGATCGGCACGGATCCGGTCGGCCTCGGTGCCACGCCGCCCGATGACGATGCCGGGCCGAGCGGTGTGGATGTCCACCCGCACCCGGTCGCGGGTGCGCTCGATCTCGACGTCGGCGATTCCCGCGCGCTCCAGACCGCTGGACAGCAGCCGACGGATCGCGACGTCTTCCTTGACGTACTCGGAGTACTGCTTGTCGGCGTACCACCGCGACTTCCAGTCGGTGGTGATGCCCAGCCGGAAGCCGTGCGGATTGATCTTCTGGCCCACTAGTCTGAGCCTCCCTTCGCTTCAGAAGTCTCAGAAGCCTTGGCTTCGGGACTAGTCGCAGCCTTTTTGGCCGGCGCCTTCTTTGCGGGCGCCTTGGCCACAGAAGTCCCCGCCTTCTTGGCAGGCGCTTTCTTGGCGGGCGCCTTCGTCGCCGCCTTCTTCGCCGCGGAACCAGGCACAGCCTTCGCCGCGGCCTTGCTGGCCTCGGCGCGGCGAGCCCTCGTCGACTTCACCGACCGCTGATCCTTGGCGGGCCGGCTTTCCACGATCACCGTGATGTGGCTGGTGCGCCTGCGGATCCGGAAGGCGCGCCCCTGGGCGCGCGGCCGGATGCGCTTGGCGGTCGGGCCCCCGTCGGCGTAGACCGTGGCCACCACCAAGGTCGCCGGGTCGAGTCCGTTGTTGTTCTGGGCGTTGGCCGCGGCACTCGCGATCACCTTGGCGACCGGCTCACTGGCGGCCTGCGGCGCCCAGCGCAGGATGTCCAGCGCGTCGGCCACCGACCTACCACGCACCAGGTCGATCACCCGGCGCGCCTTTGTCGGCGACACCCGGACGAACCGCGCTATGGCAGTCGCCGACGGGAATTCAGTGGTGGTCATCGCCGCTTGGCCTTCCGGTCGTCCTTGATGTGTCCCTTGAAGGTGCGGGTCGGCGCGAATTCACCAAGTTTGTGACCCACCATCGACTCGGTGACGAACACCGGGACATGCTTGCGTCCGTCGTGCACGGCAAAGGTGTGGCCGATGAAGTCCGGAATGATCGTCGACCGGCGCGACCAGGTCTTGATGACCTGCTTGGTGTTCTTCTCGTTCTGCACGTCGACCTTCTTGAGCAGATGGCCGTCGACGAACGGGCCCTTCTTCAGGCTGCGAGGCATGGTTGGCTACTCCTGGACTTCCTAGCGAGAGTGCTTCTTGCCGGTGCGCCGGCGTCGGACGATGAGCTTGTTGCTCTGCTTGTTCCGGTGGCGGGTGCGGCCCTCGGGCTTGCCCCACGGGCTGACCGGGTGCCGGCCACCGGAGGTCTTGCCCTCACCACCGCCGTGCGGGTGGTCCACCGGGTTCATGACGACACCACGGACCGAGGGGCGCTTGCCCTTCCACCGCATCCGGCCGGCCTTACCCCAGTTGATGTTTGCCTGCTCGGCGTTGCCCACCTCGCCGACGGTCGCGCGGCAGCGCACGTCGACGCGGCGGATCTCACCGCTGGGCATACGCAGCGACGCGTAGGTGCCCTCCTTGCCGAGCAGCTGGATGCTCGACCCGGCCGACCGCGCCAGCTTGGCGCCACCGCCCGGCCGCAGCTCCACGGCGTGGACCAGGGTACCGGCCGGGATATTGCGCAACGGCAGGTTGTTGCCCGGCTTGATGTCGGCGTTGGCGCCGGATTCCACCACGTCGCCCTGCGACAAGCCCTGCGGCGCAATGATGTACCGCTTCTCGCCGTCCAGAAAATGAAGCAACGCAATATTTGCGGTGCGGTTCGGGTCGTACTCGATGTGTGCGACCTTGGCGTTGACCCCATCTTTGTCATTGCGGCGGAAGTCGATCACCCGGTAGGCGCGCTTGTGACCACCACCCTGGTGGCGGGTGGTGATGCGGCCGTGTGCATTGCGGCCGCCATGACTGTGCAGCGGGCGAACCAGCGACTTCTCCGGCTCCGTACGGGTGATCTCCGCGAAGTCGGACACGCTCGCGCCGCGACGACCGGGGGTCGTCGGCTTGTACTTGCGAATTGCCATGTCTAATCAGATCTTTCTCTCGCGCCCGACTAGGACGGCGCTCCGAACAGGTCGATCGGCTTGCTGCCCGGCGCCAGGGTCACGATGGCGCGCTTGGTGTTCTTGCGCTTGCCGAATCCGGTCCTGGTGCGCTTACGCTTGCCCTGGCGGTTCGCGGTGTTCACCGATGCGACCTTGACGGAGAAGATCTTCTCGACGGCGATCTTGATCTGCGTCTTGTTCGAATCGGGGCGCACCACGAACGTGTACACGTTGTCGTCGAGTAGCCCGTAGGACTTCTCCGAGATGACCGGGGCCAGGATGATGTCGCGGGGATCAGCGATGGTCGCCATCAGGCCGAAACCTCCTCGGACTTGGTTGTTTCCTTGGTTGTTTCCTTGGTTGTTTCCTTGGTTGTTTCAAAGGTCGTTTCGGAGGCCGTTTTGGCCGCGTTAGCGGATATGTAGGCGTTGAGGGCTTCGACGCTGAACACCACGTCGTCGGCGCGCAACACGTCGTAAGTGTTGAGCTGGTCCGGCGACAGGATGTGCACACCGGGCAGGTTGCGCACGCTCTTCACACCGGTCTCGTCGCTGCGGCCGATGATGACCAACACCTGCTTGCGATCCGTCAGCGTGCCCAGAAACTCCCTGGCGCTTTTGGTCGACGGCGTCTGACCCGCCACCAGCTCGGTGACCGCGTGGATGCGTCCGTTGCGTGCGCGGTCCGACAGCGCACCGCGCAACGCCGCGGCGATCATCTTTTTGGGTGTGCGCTGCGAGTAGTCGCGCGGCTTGGGACCGTGCACGGTGCCGCCGCCGGCGAACTGCGGGGCCCGCGTCGAGCCTTGCCGGGCGCGACCAGTCCCCTTCTGCCGGTAGGGCTTCCGACCTCCGCCGCTGACCTCGCCGCGCGTCTTGGTGGAGTGCGTACCCTGCCGGGCCGCCGCCCGCTGCGCGGTGACCACCTGGTGCATCAACGCGATATTGGCCGGGGCATCGAACAATTCGGCCGGCAGCTCAATGGAACCGTCGACCTTGCCGGCCGGCGTCTTGACGTCAATCTTGAGGATCTTCTGATCCGTCTTCTCGGCTGCCATTAGCTCTCACCTCGTTTGATCGCGCTACGGACCATGACGAGTCCACCGGTGCGGCCGGGAACCGCACCCTTGATCAGCAGCACGCCGTTCTCGGCATCGACCTTGTGCACCAACAGGTTCTGCGCGGTCACCCGGTCGTTGCCCATACGGCCGGACATCCGAGTCCCCTTGAACACCCGTGCGGGGGTGGAACATCCGCCAATGGACCCGGGACGGCGGTGGACAGCCTGGGCGCCGTGGCTGGCACCCTGCCCGCTGAAGCCGTGCCGCTTCATCGTGCCGGCGTAACCCTTGCCCTTGGAGGTGCCGGTCACGTCGACGTAGCTGCCGTCGGCGAAGATCTCGGCGGTCAACTCCTGGCCGATCTCGTATTCGGCCGCCGCGTCCGGAGTTTCCAGACGCAACTCGGCCACGTGGCGACGCGGATTGACACCAGCAGCGGTGTACTGACCGGTCACCGGTTTGTTGACCTTGCGCGGGCTGATCTCCCCGTAGGCCAACTGCACAGCGCTGTAGCCGTCGCGCTCCGGGGTGCGGATGCGGGTCACCACGTTCGGCCCCGCCTTGACCACAGTCACCGGAACGACCCTGTTGTTCTCGTCGAACACCTGCGTCATGCCCAGCTTGGTGCCCAGAATGCCTTTTCTCGCCATTGCCCTGGATCTCCTACTGGATGTTGACGTCGACACTGGCCGGCAGATCGATGCGCATGAGGGCGTCAACGGTCTTCGGCGTCGGATCGAGGATGTCGATCAACCGCTTGTGCGTGCGCATTTCGAAGTGCTCCCGCGAGTCCTTGTACTTGTGCGGGGAGCGGATGACGCAGTACACATTCTTTTCGGTCGGCAGCGGCACCGGCCCTACGACGCTGGCACCGGTGCGGACGACGGTCTCGACGATCTTGCGCGCCGAGGCGTCAATAGCCTCATGGTCGTAGGCCTTAAGCCTGATGCGGATCTTCTGTCCCGCCACGCTTCTCCTACCCTCACTCTTCTTGAGGCCCGTGTCCGGGCCTGGTGCCCCCGGCGCGCCAATCGGCCCGCCCAAGTCTGGGCCGATCTAGCGTCGCGCCGGATACTGCGCCGCTGTTTACCTGTCGTGGTCCAACCGGCCCCCGCGCTCGGGTGTGTCACCCGCACGCAGCCTTGTTCGCGACCGAAAATGAGTCGCGCTCCAAGGATGAGACCGGACGCGCCCGTGTGGACGCTGGTCGTATGCCCAACCAAGCGCAAACCTGGCGCAAGGCAACCTGAACAGTATGCCTCAGATCACCGTGACCGCCAAATTCCTGGCCACAGTTCTGGCCACACTGGCGACCGTGCGGCCCGTGCCGCCCGCGATCACCGAACTCACCGGCCCGTAAGGGTTGTCAGCTTTTTCTCGAACGGTCCGGTCAGAGCTGCCAGACGAGTTCCGGATTGCTTCGAACGTGGGTGTAACGAGCCCCTTGGACCCTCAGCGCAGATCCTGTTCCGGCGCGCCGGCATTCTGCGTGTTGCCGGACCAGGTGCCGTACCGCCGGGGCGGCACCCGCGGTCTTGTGGTTGAACCGCAGAGATGCCAGCTCGGTCCGGGAGTTGCTGTGCGCAGGGCGCTGCTGGCCGGAGCGGCAATCTGCCGCCCGGCGGGCGCGTAACTGGTGATCGGGACGGCCGTGTCGGCCACCGTCTCTGCGCAGTCCAGAGTGTTGGTGGCGCAAGTGGGGCGCGGCGCCGGGGGCGCGGTGCAGCACAACGGCGTGCTTGGCGTTGGGTGACGAAGTGCCCAGGGCGGCGTGGGCCGCAGCGGCGAACAGGACTAACAACGCAGCGCCGGCCGCAAGCAGAGCCAGGAAGCCGGCGACGCGCGCCGCGACGGCGGCCTTGGGGCTGAAGGTGCTGGTCATGGATGTCCTTTTCTCGAGGCGCCGCGGTGGCGGTTTGGTGCGTCGAGAAAAGGCTCTGAGGTGGCTCTATAAAAATTCTTGAAGAAATCTTGTCGTGCAGGTAGGGCCGACAGGCTCGCGAAACAGCCCTCGTCAGAACGGTCAGTGGGCCAGCGCGATGAGCCGGGCGGGCCCCGTCTTCACCGGGCCCTATGCGCCACAGCGCTGCTGGTCACTCGGGCTGACGCCGGCACACCGCACCAATAGAGGTCGCCGCCTTGCCAGCCGGGAAAGCCCTTTAACACCGTCTGCTTGAGCAAGCCCGGCGCCTGCGAAACCAGCTGGATCGAGTCACCCACGGCCGTCGACGGACCCGGGCTGGGGTTGACCGAGGTCGTCTGGCCGTTTTTCAGGCCATAGCTCACGGCGGTGACCGCGAGCGTCAGCTGCGTATCGTCACCCGACACCACCCCCAGCGTGTCGGTCTCCGAGCAGGCGGCCTGTCCCTGACTGCACGGGCCCACGTCCAGGCCCGCGAAGAGGGTGGCCGTTGTCGCAGTGATGTCCAGGGTCGAGACGTGGCGCTGCCAGTGGCCAACGAACCGGGCGCTGGCCGTCCCCGATGGACTGATCGAGCCTGTCGGGCCGGAACTGGCGCTTGCCGTGCTGGCCACCGGTGGACTTGAGGGGGCACCCGTGGTCGAGGACGAGCCCGTACCGGACGTATTCTTCGAGCACCCCGCCGCAGCCAGCGTGACGATCCCAGCGACGGCGATGACCAATCCGGACTTCACCACCGAGACGCGTGCTGTCATTCGGCTGCCCCTTCAATCGCTTGCAACCACGCCGCTGGCGCAGTCGACCGATGTGATACGCCTAAAAGATAAGCCGTTTCATCAGCGCCTGAAAGTGGTCCGGGATATTCGGTCGCGACCTGGTGTCAGGAGTACCGAACGGGCCTAAGCTTACGCCGGAGCCGCACCGCAGCGGCGGGTGATAGGGAGGACGTCATGAACACAGCTTCAAGTCTGACCGCCACGTTGGTCGGCGCGGCACTGGCCGTGTCCCTTGTCGGGTGCTCGAATTCCGGCACGACCACGAGTTCCACCACACCCACCGCTTCCACCACGACCACTACAGGGCAATCCGCGTCGCTGTCGAGCTCGTCGGCGACCACGTCCGCATCGCCGGTGCCCCAGGCCACCACGAAAGGGTCGGCGGGCGGCATCGACGTCACCATTACCGCGCCGGGGCCTACGGCGGTCCGGCCCGGCGGGGCGCCCATGCCCTTCAGCGTCACGCTGCTCAACACCACGACCGCCAGCATCGCCCAACTGGGGATGGTGGTGTCGCTGGGTCACTGTTCGTGCAATCCGTCCGGCGCCGCGATGATGCCCGCCGGGACGATGCAGCTGCAAAGCTCCGACACCAACGCGTGGGTGACGGTGCCGTATGTCGCCGAAGGGACCGGGACGGATTTCCTCGCCCAACCACTCCTCGCGCCGCTTACGCTCGCTCAAGGGCAAACCATCACCTACCAACTTCAGCTGCAGCTCAACCCAAACCAGAATTTCACCGTCAACCAAGGTGCGTCCGCCGTGGACGTGACGATGACCAACGTCACCACCAACACCCCGATCGGCGCCAGCCCCACGGCATCACTCCCCATCAGCGTCGGACCGTAGCCGGGCAGCCAGCACATCGAGGATCGGACCTGCCCTGGGTCATTAGCGTCAGTAGGTTTGTCGTCATGACATGACCGGTACCCGCAGCACCTACAGAGCATGGAAAACGCTTTCCGCCCGCCCCGGCGGCACCCGCCTGTTCTCGGTGGCGGCGGTGGCACGAGTCCCCTATTTCGCCTCGATCCTGCCGCATGTTGTGCGGATGGAGCCGGGCCTGGCCGAAGTCACAGTGCCCAACTGGTTTTTCGTGCACAACCACTTGCACACGGTGCACGCGATCGCTTCCTGCAACGCCGCCGAAATGGCCATGGGCATGTTGATGGAGGCGACGGTGCCGCCTAGCCGCCGCTGGATCCCGAAAGCGATGACGGTGCAGTATCTGGCCAAAGCCACCACATCACTGCACGCGCAGGCCCGGCTGGACCCGCCGGATTTTTCGCAGATCACCGAAGGTGCCGAAGTGGTGGTACCGGTACGGGTGACCGACCGCACCGGCACCGAAGTGGTCCACGCGGACATCACGAGCTGGGTTACACGGGCATCCCGAGGCCATGCGCGCGCACTAGCCTAGCGCTCGCTCAAGTACCTGCCGACTCGATACTCGCCCCGGTGGTGCGGGTGTTTCGACCGCGCCGAACATGCCGGACATAGAGGAAACCGTCGACGGCGGCGTACGCGCAGTCGCGGTAATCGAATTCCGGGAGCGTGGACAGGCGCCCAAGCACCAGCGGGCCGATCAACAGGGCGGCTGCGGTGCCGTCGCCGGCCCATCGCTCCGAACCACCTGTGTACGCAGGGATCTCGATTGGCCCCTCGGTCCTGCAAAAACGCCTCGGGGGAACCGGAGATCGCGTTACGCTGCGCTTCGAACACGTTCGCCAGGGGGGACGGCGAGCGATGTCTCGGACTGGCTGGGGGATCCCACATGTCATACGTGATCGCGGCACCGGAGTATGTGGCCGCCGCAGCATCGGATTTGGCGAACATCGGTTCGTCGCTCACCGATGCCAACTCAGCAGCGTTAGGCCCCACGTCAAGCGTGTTTGCCGCCGGTGCCGACGAGGTATCGGCGGCCATCTCCGCATTGTTCAACTCACACGCGCACGTCTACCAGGCGCTCAGCGCTCAGGCGGCGCAGTTCCATCAGCAATTTGTGCAGCTCATGAGCAGCGGAGCGTCCGAGTACGCCCTGACCGAGGCCGCGAATGCCTCGCCGCTGCAGAGTGTCGAACAAGGCGTCCTCGGGGCGATCAACGGACCCAGCCAGGCGCTGACGACCACGCAGCCGCTGGTCGGCAGCGCGGCGTCGGCCGGTTCGGCGGTGGCGGGGGTACCGGCGGCCACCGCGGCCACGGCGGGGCCGACGGGTGGCTCGGTGCCGGCCGTATCGGCGGCACCGCTGGCGACGGCGGTTCCGTCGGCGTCGCCAGTTCCGTCGGCGCTCGTTCCGGCCAGCACGCCGGCAGCAGCGGCGCAAGCGGTGGCGCCGACCGGGTCGGCGGCACTGGCACCTGCGGGCACGCCGGAAGCGGCGGTGCCGGTGGAATCGGAGGTCCCTGCGGTAACGGGGAGCCCGGCGTCAGCTATCACGCCGGAAGCGGCAGTAGAGGCAGGAGCGCCGGCATTTTCTCCGGCAGCGGCACTACCCGCCGTGTCACTAGCCGGCACACCGGTGGCGGCGGCGCCGACGGTTGCCCCACCGGCAGCGGCTGGGCCAGCGGGCAATCCCAACGAGCAACCGGCGGCAACACCCGCGTCGGCGGCACGGGCAGAGTAGTCGGCTTCACACAACGAATTCCGCCGCACGGTGTGCGAGCATCACGATCGTTGCGTGCGGACCACGGCTGGGGACTACCGGCAGGACCGAGCCGTCGATGACCCAGAGGTTATCGATGCCGCGGACCCGACACCGTTGGTCGACAACGGCTTTCGGATCATCGTCGACGCCCAGCGGGGCGGTGCCACACAGGTGCTGCGACGTAGACCACACGGCTGGACCGATATGCGTTGTAGCACAACATAATTCGCGCGCCAACTCACTGGCTTGCCGTAGCAGCGCGACGTCTTCCGGTTCGCTGTCGTAGCGGTGCTCGATCCGCGGCGGCACCCCCGGATCGGACGAGACCAGGGTGATGCATCCCCGCGACCGCGGCCGCATGAGCGCCGCCCCGATATGCGGCCAGTCGCGATGCCCCGGGGTGCCGTCGGCCGTCATCGCCACGAAACCACCTGTGTACGGCCGGATCTCGATGCCATCGTCGGTGCTCAGCACCACCTCCAACACGGGACGGTCCGCGGCCACCGCCCAGCCGGTCGGCATTACCCATTCCGGGTGGTCGCTGCATCTCGTGCCGACCGGCAGCGGCGCAACCACGTCAACGCCGGCCGCCTTCAGCATCGCCTCGTCACCGACACCGGAGAGCATCAGCAGGTGTGCCGACTGAATCGCTCCGCCGCACAGCACAATTCGATCGGCCGTCAAGGTCACCAATCCTTCGGGGCCGATCGCGTCGACACCCACCACGGTTGCCGCGGAGAAACGCAGCCGCACCGCCTGCATCTGCGTCAGCAGCGTCAGGTTGGGCCGGCTCAGTGCGGGTATCAAAAAGCCGGCCCCCGCTCCGGTGCGCACGCCGTCAACGATGTTGAGTGGGATCGCACCCACCCCCGACGGCATTTCAGGACCAACGTCGTTGAGGTCGGCGATCCACGGAAACCCCGCGCGCTCGGTGGCGGCCACGAAGCTTTCGGTGGTACCGGTCATGTCGTGTGTGCGGCGAACCGGGATGGGGCCGCTGTCGCCGTGGGCGGGGGTGCCGAAATCCAGGTCCGTCTCGATAGCACGGAAGTGATCCAAGACGTCGGACCACGCCCACCCGGGCACGCCGATGCGATCGAAGTCCCCGGGCAGCCCGCGGCAGAAGTAGCCGCCGTTGACCGCGCCGGAGCCGCCGACCGTCGCCCCGCGCACAATGGGCAACTGGCGGACCGGTCGATCGGTGAGCTTCGTCAGGTAACGGTGGACCAGGGGGCTGTCCACCCCGATCGGCAGTTGCAACCCATTGACGGTCCGTGCCAGCAGCCCCGGGTCGGTGAGCCCGGGCCCGGCCTCGAGCACGGTCACGGTACGACCGGGATCGGCGGAAAGACGTTCGGCAACAACCGATCCAGCACTGCCGGCACCGACGATCAGCACATCGCTGTGCGAGACGGCTTTAATCAAGGCGAGTCAAGGCGGCGGCTAAGTCCGAATCTGGGGTTTGAGCGCGCGAACGTTGCGTTCGCGCACCACGCCCCACCACAGGCCGATGCCGTAGGCCAGGTCATCGACCCGCTTCAGCAACAGGTAGGTCAGCAGTCCGATCGGTTCGGCATCGTCGCCGGTGGCATCCCTGCGGCTAAGCCAGTCCACCACGCCGTCCATGACGGCGGCGACCAGCACAACCCGTCTGCAGTGCCGCGAGACTACGGCCGCCAGCAAAGCCAGCGGCCAGTAGTGCCGGCAAATGGCCGAGGCCAGTTGCAGCGCCGCTGACCACAGGCCGCGGGTGGCGACCTCGACAACATCGCGTAACGAAGTCTCGGAGCTGCGCATGGCCCTGGCGATCCGTCGACCGGTCAGGAAGGCGACCACCAGCGATGCCAGCTGACCGATACTCGTTCCGACGGCCATCAGAATCCAGACCATCAGTGCCCAGCCGGAGATCACCACCGGGGCGGTCTTGTCCGGGTGACGCACTGACAGCGGAGCCGCCGAGCCGCCATAGAACGCCTTGCGCGCGATCCAATCCCGTAGTTCCGTGCGGTGATCGTGGGCGACCTGCGCGATCGGCTCGTAGCGCAGCCGGAAGCCTCCTTCAATCAGCCGCCAGCACAGGTCTACGTCCTCGCCGGACTGCAGGGTCTCGTCGAACCCGCCGACGTCATGAATGGCCGACCTGCGACAGATGATCGCGGCGCTGGGAACATAGGACACCGTGCTGTGCGGTAACACCGGCGCTTCTCGCTGACCGAGGTCCAGCGACGAGTGCACCGCCTCATAGCGCGCTACCGCATTCTCGCTTTGCGACAGCCCGATGATGCGCGGGGCGACCAGGGCGACGGTCGGGTCGCAGAAATGACCGAGCAGCGCCTCCAGCCACCCCCGCCGGGGCGCGACGTCCGAATCGAGGAATGCGACGAAGTCGGTGGTGCAGGCGGCCAGACCCGTGTTGCGTGCCGCCCCCGGCCCCTTGCTGCGGGGGTGGCGCAAAACTTCGATATCGCAGTGTGCGCCGATGAAGTCCTCCGGCTCGATGGGGCACGTCGAACCGTCGTCCACGACGATGACGCGCAGCCCGCGCAGTGAGCTCACCAAACGGCGCACGCCAGAAGTGTTGTCCCGCACCGGAATAACCACGGTCACGTCGCGGTGTGAAGGGCCACCCGCGGGGCGGGGATGCGCCACGGTGGCGTCTAGCAGGGTGCGCGCAAGTTGGGCACTGACCTCGTCGCGTACCTTCAGCCGGCCATCGGACAGCATGTCCTGGGCGGCGGGAGCCAGCCTCAGCAGCCGGGTGGGTGAGCCACCGAGCAGGGCCGAGCCGTCGCCGAGCACCCGCACACGGCGATCGACCTGAACGGCGAACCCGTCAGGCAGTCGAGCTTGAGTCATGTCAGCATCCCGTCGGGACCGGGCGACCACCGCGCGACTCGACGCGTGCACCCGTCGACCATCTCGTCGAGGATGCGTTTGCCCTCGACTGCCGTCGCGGTCGTCGGGTCCCCCAAGACGCCGACCCGGCTCACCGACGCGACTCCCCCGCGCCGCATGGACGGGAGCAGTTCGGGCAGTGGCGCGCCGTTACCGGCGAGCCACCGATCGGTCAGGACGTCGTCCGGCGAAATATGGAGCAACACCGATGTTTCGGTATGCCCGGCGTGGGCGTCGCCGCCGACGGCGGTACACGGGCACCACCCGACGTCGCGACCCTCGGCGCGAAGCCGGCTCACCGCGCGGGCCAGCGCATCCACATTGCCGCCGTGACCATTGACGAAGACCAGGCGGCCGGCCCAGCAGGCCGCCGACCTGCCGTACTCGACCAGCAGCAACGTCAGGGCCTCGGTGCCGATGGAGATCGTGCCGGCAAAATCCTGGTGCTCACCGCTGGCTCCGTAGGCGATGGCCGGTGCCACCAGCCAGTCGTGCTCGAGCCGGACTCCAGCGCTGCGGGCGACTGCCGTCGCGATCCGGGTGTCGGTATCCAGCGGCAGGTGCGGACCGTGTTGCTCGGTAGAGCCCAGTGGGACCAGCAGTGACGGCGGCACGGTGGATAGCTCGATCGACGTCGCATTCCCCAGTTCGCCGCGTACGGGCACTCGCCGATGGTAGGACGAATTCACCTGGTGTGCACCAATTGTTGCACCATCCATTTAGTATTTTTTATCGCCAGACGATTGATGGGTTGAAATTCGGCTCGTCCGCCACGATTGCCACGCCTGTACCACGATTTGGATTTAAGTGGCTAGCGCTCCCCAGCAGACGGCTCACCGAGGACCCGGGCAAATCCGGCCGGAACCAGGATGTCGTCGGGGCCCAGGTCGTGGACCGAGGCATGCCCCAGGCCCATCAGCGCCGAGTCGATGCCCCCGCGCAAAATGTCGAGGACGTTTTCGACGCCGGGCTGGCCACACGCCGCGAGGCCCCACAGGTATGCGCGGCCGATCATCACCGCACGGGCGCCCAGTGCCACTGCCTTGACCACATCGCTCCCGCGCCGGATGCCGCCGTCCAGCAACACCTCGATCTGGTCACCGACCGCCGCCGCCACCGCGGGCAGGGCGCGAATCGACGCGGGGGTGCCGTCCAGGTTGTTGCCCCCGTGGTTGGACACCGAAATCGCCGAAACACCGGCGTCCACGGCTCTTTTGGCATCGTCGACGCGCATCACACCCTTGAGCATGAACGGTCCGCCCCACAGTTCGCGTAGCCAGGCGATGTCTTCCCAGGTCGGCGGCGGTGTGCCCATCCACTCCCCATAGGCGGCGAAGAAGAGCGGGCCGGGTTCGCCGCGGCGGCCCTGGTTGGGCACCCGCAGGTCCGGTGGGCGCAGCGTCTTGACGAACTTCCACAACCATCGCGGCCGGACGATCGCCTCTGGAGACATGCGCAGTGTGGTCCGCAGGTCCATCTGCTCGGGGATCTTGGGGCTGCCCCAGTCGCGGCCGTGCGAGAAGCTCCAGTCGGTGGTGACGATCAAACCGACCGCGCCGGCCTCACGGGCCCGTTCGACGCGCTCGGCGATCGCGTCGCGGCCGCCCAGCCAGTAGACCTGGAAGAAGAGCTTGGGGTTGGCGGCGATCACCTCTTCGATCGGCTTGCTGGCGAACGAGGACAAACCCATCGCGGTCCCACGTGCCGCCGCAGCCCGCGCGACGGCGACCTCACCGTCTGGATCGACCGCCTGGACGCCGGTCGGCGAAATGATGACCGGCAGCGAAATACCTTGTCCCATAACGGTGGTCGACAGGTCGCGCTTTTCCACCGCACCAACGACATGGGGCGCAAAGCCGAGTTCACCAAAGGCCTCGACATTGTCGGCGACCGTGATTCCCTTTTCGCTGGCCGCAACCAGCGCGGAGTAAACCGATTTCGGCAGCCGCCGCTTGGCGCGTTGCTGCGCGATGGCGACCGTTTCGAACCATTCGTCGGCCACGGCTACAGCGGGCTTTCGTTGCACAGCCTGTCCGGCGCGTGCGCCGGCGGTCTGACAGTAAGCGTCAGCGGCACCGGTTCACGGACGGGCCGCCCATGCGAGTGGTCGACCCGCGGCCGCGGTGTCTGGCGCTCGCGCGACAACGCCGGCGCGCCGTGACCTTGTACGCATTCGGGATCGGGACCGTCGAGCGGCAGGCCGGTGAAGAACTTGGCCGCCATACACCCGCCCCGGCAACTGTCGTAGTGCCCGCAACTGGCGCAGACGCCCGCGGACTGGGGTTCGCGCAGCTCGCGAAACAGCGGGGCGTTCTTCCAGACGTTGGAGAAGCCAGCACCAAAACCGGTGTCCGTCAACACGTTTCCGGCCAGGAAGCGGTCATGGATGGCGAACGGACAGGCGTACACGTCGCCCACCGGGTCGATCAGGCACACCACCCGGCCGGCGCCACACATGTTCAGGCCCGCGAGCGCGCCGGACTGGCCGAGCGGCGCCAGGTGGAAGAAGGAGTCGCCGGTGAGCACCCGCTCGCCCTTGGCGACCAGCCAGTCGTACAGCTGCACTTGCTGGGCGGCGGTGGGGTGCAGGTCTTCCCAGACATCGGCTCCGCGGCCCGACGGGCGCAGCCGGGTGATCCGCAAGGTGGCGCCGTAACGGCTTGCCAGCGCGGCGAATTCATCGAGCTGGCCGACGTTGTGCCGGGTGACCACGACGGAGATCTTCGCGTCGGCAAACCCGGCCGCAGCTAGGTTTTCCAGGGCGCGCACCGCCATGGCGAACGATCCGGCGCCGCGGACGGCGTCGTTGACCTCGGGGGTAGCGCCGTCGAGAGAGATCTGAACGTCCACGTAGTCACTGGCCGCCAACCGCGCGGCGACCTCGGGAGTGATCCGGACACCGTTGGTGGAGAACTTCACCCCGACGTGGTGCGCGGTGGCGTAGTCCACCAGCTCCCAAAAGTCCGGGCGCACCGTGGGTTCCCCGCCGCCGATGTTCACGTAGAACACCTGCATGCGTTCCAGCTCGTCGATGATGTCCTTGCACTGGCGGGTGGACAACTCGCGGGGATCGCGTTTGCCTGACGACGAAAGGCAGTGCACGCAGGCCAGATTGCACGCGTAGGTCAGCTCCCAGGTCAGGCAGATGGGTGCGTCGAGACCGCGCTCGAACTGCTCGATCAGCCGGGGTACTCGCGCGGTTGGGGCGCTCACTGTGTCTCCTTGGGCACCAGCATGTCGGAATCGGCCAGCGTTCTCAGCGCGTGCAGGTAGGGCTCCTGCCCGCAGTCGTCGACCCCGGCGGCGCGGCAGGCCGAGCGGGCATCGGGATGATCGGCCAGCGACCGCACCACCGCGAGGATGGTGCGATTTTTCAGAAAGGACAGCTTGCGGGTGCCGAAGTGATAGAGCAGCGCGCCGAATGGCTCTGGCCGAATCGCCACCTGCGGGTGCAACCGCCAGCCGCGATCGGGATCGAACACCCCCGACTGAGCCCGTACGGGCGCGGTCACGGTCAGTAGACCCCGCACATCCCGTCGATGGACACCTCTTCAACCAGGGTCTCGGTGACGAGCTCGGTGTCAGTCTGGTTCTCGTGGTCCATGTGAATTTGCCTCTCTTTGGGACTCGACAACGATGGATCGTTCTGGACACAATATGGCATCGAGTGCCGCAATGGAAGGGGGTCTGATGTCGCCGCAGTCTCGGGTAGGTAGGCGCCGCTCGACGACACCGGAGCACATCACCGACGTTGCCCTCGAGTTGTTCGCCGCCCGTGGGTTCGCCGAGGTGAGCGTCGACGATGTCGCGCATGCGGCCGGCATCGCGCGGCGCACGCTTTTCCGTTATTACGCATCCAAGAACGCCATCCTGTGGGGCGACTTCGATGCTCACCTTGCACATTTGCAGGAGCTGCTCGACAACGTCGACCCGCGGGTTGCGATTGACGAGGCGCTGCGTGCGGCGCTGCTGGCGTTCAACACGTTTGACGAGTGCGAGACGGTGAGACACCGCCAGCGCATGCGGGTCATCCTGGAAACCGCTGAACTGCAAGCTTATTCGATGACGATGTACGCCGGCTGGCGCGAGGTGATGGCCGGCTTCGTGGCCGGGCGGCTGGGTGTCAAAACAATCGACCCGCTCCCCCAGACCGTCGCCTGGACCATGCTCGGAGTCGCGTTGAGCGCCTACGAGCAGTGGCTCAGCGACGAATCCGTCACGCTACCTGAGGCACTCGGAAACGCGTTCGACGTCGTCGGCGCCGGCCTCAACGGGTTGCACGGATGAACACCCACCACCTGGTGCACACGCTGCGGTCGCAGGGACGGTTCTGCGGTGCCTCCGGCTCCCCGATGTACGACGAGCTGTTCGAGCTCGTCGCCAACGACGTCGAGGCCGGCGGCGTCTTCGCGACGATTCTGTCCGGCCACGAGGACGATTCGGCGCGACAGGCGGTGCCGCTGCGACTGCTCGGCGGACTGCACCGGTTGGCGCTCGACGGGCGGGCACCGACGTTGCGGCGCTTCTATCCCAGCGCCGGCGGAACCTGGGACGCCGCGGCCGCGTGGCCCGAAATCGTGCTCACCGCCCGGGACCGGACCGAAGATCTGCATGCGGCGCTGGATCAGCCGCCGCAGACCAACGAGGTGGGCCGATCGGCCGTGCTGATCGGCGGGCTGCTGTTTTTCGCTCGCCAATTCGATTTGCCGGTCAGGCTTTTCGAGATCGGAACGAGTGCCGGACTGAACCTGCGCGCGGAGCACTACCGCTATGGCTATCCCGATGGCCAGTGGGGACCTCTCGACTCGCCGGTGACGATCGACGACGCGTGGCGCGGCGAGCTGCCGCCGGACGGCGCGGTGCGGATCGTCGAACGACACGGTTACGACATCGCACCCATCGATGTCACCGGCAGCGACGGGGAAATGACGGTGCTGAGCTACGTGTGGCCCGACCAGAGCGCCCGGCTGGAGCGGCTGCGCGGCGCCATCGCGGTGGCCCGCACCGTTCCGGCGCGGCTACACCGCGTGACGGCCGCCGACGCGGTGGCCGGCATGACACTCGCCGACGGCGCGCTGACCGTGCTGTGGCATTCGATCACCTGGCAGTATCTGTCCGACGACGAACGCGTCGCGATCCGCGACGGTGTCGAAGCATTGGCCGCACAAGCCGATGGCTCCTCGCCGTTCGCGCACCTGACCCTCGAGCCCGCGCGCGACAACGACGGACTCAAATTCCTGGCGCGCGCCCGTAGTTGGCCGGGTGGCGAGATGCGGGTCCTGGGCGAATGCCATCCGCACGGGCCGCCCGTGAATTGGCAATAGCCTCGCCCTATCGATGCGGCCAGGCATCGACTGGCTACTAGGTCCCGGTGAAGGTCAGCGGATCGTGCAGCACCCGGGTGCCGTCGTGCAGTGCGTCGAGGGCCCTCATGTGTCCGGCTTCTAGGGTGAAGCCGAACACATCAGCCAAGCATCTCCGAAATCGGCACGCCGGCAGCGATCTTGGCGCGCACCTTCATGACCTTGCCGGGCAACCCACCGCCGACCACACCGACCAGCACGCCGTCGCGCTCGTAATAGGCCAGGAATTTGCGGCCGTCGTCCTCGATCAGGTGGACGATGTCGGTGGCTTGCGGCTCCCCCAGGCACTGGATCTTCACGTCGTACTGGTCGCTCCAGAAATAGGGAACGACCGCGATGGACGGTACGTCGTGCCCCAGCATCGCGGGCACCACGACACGGGCCTGGTCGGCGACGTTGCTCCAATGTTCCACCCGCGCTTGGTGTCCCAGCGGGTCGCGCCACGAAGCGACGTCACCGAGCGCCCATACATTCGGGGCGCTGGTGCGGCCGGCTTCGTCGCAGAGCACACCGTTGTCGACCTCGATGCCGCTGCCGTCCAGCCATTCGGTCGCCGGGCGTGAGCCGATGCCCACCACCACCAAATCGGCCGGCAGTTCCGTGCCGTCCGTCAACACCACCGTGTCGACGTGCCCCTTTCCGCGTACCTCGGTGACCCCGACATCGAGGCGGACATCGACGCCCTCATCGCGATGCAGCCGCGCCACCAGTTCGCCGATCTGCTCGCCGAGCACCGCGGCGAGCGGTTGCGGTTGCGGCTCGACCAGCACGACGTCCACCCCGACGCCGCGCAGGCTGGCGGCCACCTCACAGCCGATGAAACCGGCGCCGACGACCACGGCGTGCCGCGCGGCCGATGCGTGTTCGCGCAGCGCCAGGCTCTCGTCGAACGACCGCAGCACCCGAATGCCCTCGAGGTCGGGAAACGCCGGAATGCGCCGCGGCACCAGGCCGGTCGCGATGACCAACTCGTCGTAACCAAGCACCGACCCGTCATCGAGGGTCACCGTCTGCTCACGGGTGTCGAGGCCGGTGGCGGCCGAACCCAGCCGCAGGGTGATGTCGTTCTCGTCGTACCACTCACGCGGCTTGAGCGCGGTGTCGTCGACCTCCTTGCGCAGCACTTCCTTGGACAGCGGCGGACGGTCGTACGGGAGATGCACCTCGTCGCTGACGATCGTGACGGGGCCGGTGTACTCGGCGCGCCGCAGTTGCTCGGCGGTCCTAGCGGCGGCCAGACCCCCGCCCACGATCACGATTCCGTTATTGGTCACGTGGAGTTCATAGCATGATAGCCGGTCAGTACTTTAGGGCACCCTTATCCACGGGGATCTGCGTGCCCGACAGCGTGCCCGACCCGTCGCCGGCGAGCCACACCACGACGTCGGACACCTCGTCGGCTGTCATAAACCCCTTGTACTGCAACGGCATTGGCGGGAAGCTGTGCACGAAACGGGGATGATCGGCAAATATCCGCATCATCGCCTCCGGCTCGATCATCGGGGTGTCGACCGAGTACGGGTGGATCGAGTTGACCTTGATGTTGTATTCACCGAGCTCAATCGCCAGCGTGTTGGTCAACGCGGTGAGGCCGTACTTGCTGGCCGCGTAATGGCCGTTGCCCGGCGTCGCCTTCAGTCCCGCCGAGGAGCTGACGATGACGATGGAGCCGCCGTTGCCGGCCTCGATCATCGCGGGCACCGCGGCACGCAGCGTGCGCCACGTGCCCGTCAGGTTCACCCCGATGACGGTGTCCCACTGCTCGTCGGTCAGCTCCCAGACGCGGCCCCAGCCCAGCACGCCGGCGTTGGCCACCAGGATGTCCAGCCGGCCGAACTGCTCAACGCCGTCGGCCACCAGTTGCCGCAGCGCCGCGTCGTCGCGGACGTCCACCTCGCGGGCCAGCACCTTGCGGCCCTCGGCTTCCACCAATCGGACCGTCTCGCTGAGGTCTTCCGGCGTGGCCGGCGCGTAGCTCAGGGTGTCGGACACCGGCGCGCAGATATCCAGCGCGATGATGTCGGCGCCTTCCCGGGCCAGCCGTACCGCGTGCGCCCGCCCCTGAGCACGAGCGGCGCCGGTAATGAATGCCACCCGCCCTTGCAATGATCCGGTCTGCCCAACCACGACTGACAGGTTAGCAGCCGAAACTGAAACGTGTTCTAGTTGGCTTGTCGCCCTCAGAGGTCGGCGATGATTTGGGCACGTTCAACATCCATGTCTCGCTTGCTTGGCGCAGGGCGAGATACCCGATCAAAAAGGCCGGTCCGACCCCACCGCATACCAGGAAAAACAACTGCAACTTCAGCTAGCGCGCTAACACTTTGTCTCACCTCACCGTGCCGGGGGGTCCGTGCCATCTCAGATTTCGGAGATGATCTGGGCGCGTCTGGCGGCGTATTCCTGTTCAGTCAAAGCCCCGCTGGTGTGCAGCGTCTCCAGCTCCTGAAGCCGCTGGGCGACCGACTGCTGCGGCGCGGCGACCGGTGCCGGCTGCGCGGTGGGCGCCTGCTGCTCGGCCGCGCGGCGCACCACCGCCTGGATCTGCTGACGCAGAATCGGATTCGATCGAATGTCGACCATCCGGTTGAGCGGAACGTTGTTGGCCTTGAGGATCTGCAGGATCTCCATCAGCGGGCCGGCCTGCCCGCTGAGGTCGTAGGTCTTGTTGTCCTCGGCAAGGGTGAACTGGGCCGGCACCAGCCCGTTGACCAGAGCGCTTCGCTCCCAGTCGATTTGGTACTGGTGGGTGGTGGGGTTGACCAAGACGACGAGCTTGCGCGCCGTGAGGTTGCCCAGCCGAGTGACGCTGGCGATCACCCGGTCTTGACTGTCGAAGGGCACAAACCCCGGTCCGGAGATGTGCAGGTCCAGCTTCACCAGCGGTTGCTCGTTGATTCGGATCCCCGTCTCGCTGAGCCCGGTGATTTGGGCGAGCGCCAGCACGCCGTACTGCTCGAGCTCCGCCGTTTTGGCAGCCGATTTCGCGCCGAAGTTCGCCAACCAGAGCGCGACGAGCACGTCGGCCACGCTGACGAGCAGACCGACATAGAGCATCCATTGCAGCAGGCTCAGCTGCCCGAGAGCAAAGTAGACGACCAGAAATATCGGCCCTACCAGACCGCCGCACAGCAAAACCAGTAACTGGGCCTTCAGATAGCGCGCCAACACGTGTCCGCTCCTTGCCTCGCCGGGAAGTTGCCGTCAGACTAGCGCTCCCACCGGTGCTACCGATCACAGTTTTTGAGGTCCGACACGCCTGATGTGAAAGCTTTGCTGACGGGAAGCTCCGTGCCCAAGCAGCACGAAGCCCGGACCGCCGAAAATCGGCGATCCGGGCTTCGCTACGTAAAGCGCCCTACTTGATGATCTTGACGACCCGGCCGGCGCCGACGGTGCGGCCACCCTCACGGATCGCGAAACGCAGACCGTCGTCCATGGCGACCGGCTGGATCAGCTTCACGTTGATGTTGGTGTTGTCACCAGGCATCACCATCTCCGTGCCCTCCGGCAGCGTCACCACACCGGTCACATCGGTGGTGCGGAAGTAGAACTGCGGACGGTAGTTGTTGAAGAACGGAGTGTGGCGGCCGCCCTCGTCCTTGGACAGGATGTAGACCTGACCCTCGAACTCGGTGTGCGGCGTGGTGGTGCCGGGCTTGACCACGACCTGGCCGCGCTCGACGTCCTCGCGCTTAATACCACGCAGCAGCAAACCGACGTTGTCGCCGGCCTGGCCCTGGTCGAGCAGCTTGCGGAACATCTCCACACCGGTGACGGTCGTCTTGGTGCTGGTCGGCTTGATACCGACGATCTCGACTTCCTCGTTGACGTTGATCACGCCGCGCTCCACACGACCGGTGACAACGGTGCCACGGCCGGTGATGGTGAAGACGTCCTCGACGGGCATCAGGAACGGCTTGTCGGTCTCGCGGACCGGGTCCGGGATCGACTCGTCGACCGCGTCCATCAGCTCCTCGACGGACGAGACCCACTTCGCGTCGCCCTCGAGCGCCTTGAGTGCGGATACCCGCACCACCGGGGCGTCCTCGTCGAACTCCTGGGCGGCCAGCAGCTCGCGGACCTCCAGCTCGACGAGCTCAAGCAGCTCCTCGTCGTCGACGGCGTCGGCCTTGTTCAGCGCGACCAGGATGTAGGGCACACCGACCTGACGGGCCAGCAGCACGTGCTCGCGGGTCTGCGGCATCGGGCCGTCGGTGGCGGCGACCACCAGGATCGCGCCGTCCATCTGGGCCGCGCCGGTGATCATGTTCTTGATGTAGTCGGCGTGACCGGGGGCGTCGACGTGGGCGTAGTGCCGCTTGTCGGTCTGGTACTCGACGTGCGCGATGTTGATGGTGATACCGCGCTGACGCTCCTCAGGGGCGTTGTCGATCTGATCGAACGCCTTCGACTCGTTCAGGTCGGGGAACTTGTCGTGCAGCACTTTGGTGATAGCCGCGGTCAGGGTGGTCTTGCCGTGGTCAACGTGACCGATGGTCCCAATGTTGACGTGGGGCTTGGTCCGCTGGAACTTCGCCTTCGCCACTTCTGTGTCCTCCTGGACTTGTTGGTGCTTGAAAAAGCAGTGTTGATGTTTTCTTAGTTGTGCCGCGTGCTAACCGCGTCAGCTTACGCGTACGCCTCGGTTTACTCTCCAGTCGCCTTCGCGATGATCTCCTTCGACACCTGTGCCGGCACTTCGGCGTAGTTGTCGAACACCATGGAGTAGTTCGCCCGGCCTTGACTCCTTGACCGAAGGTCGCCGACGTAGCCGAACATCTCCGACAGCGGCACGTGCGCTCTGACAACGCGCGCACCTGCCCGCTCCTCCATGGCCTGGATCTGGCCACGGCGGGAGTTCAGGTCGCCGATCACATCGCCCATGTAGTCCTCGGGCGTGGTGACCTCGACGGCCATGATCGGTTCGAGGATGACTGGCTGTGCTTGCGCCGCAGCCTTTTTCAGCACCATCGAGCCGGCGATCTTGAACGCCATTTCCGACGAGTCGACCTCGTGGAAGGCGCCGTCGAGCAGGGTGACCTTCAAGTTCACCAGCGGGTAGCCGGCCAGCACGCCGTACTGCATGGCGTCTTGCGCGCCGGCGTCTACCGAAGGGATGTACTCGCGCGGGATGCGTCCCCCGGTGACTTTGCTCTCGAACTCGTAGGTGGCACCGTCCTCCCCGTGGAACGGCTCGAGGGAGATGAGCACCTTCGCGAACTGGCCCGAGCCGCCGGTCTGCTTCTTATGGGTGTACTCGACCTTGTCGACTGTCCGCTTGATGGTCTCCTTGTAGGCCACCTGCGGCTTGCCGACGTTGGCCTCGACCTTGAACTCGCGGCGCATGCGGTCGACCAGGATGTCCAGGTGCAGCTCGCCCATGCCACCGATCACGGTTTGGCCGGTCTCGACGTCCTGGTGCACCTTGAAGGTCGGATCCTCTTCGGCGAGCTTCTGGATCGACAGGCTCAGCTTCTCCTGGTCGCTCTTGGTCTTGGGCTCGATGGCCACCTCGATCACCGGGGCGGGGAAGGTCATCGATTCGAGCACGATCTGGTTGTTCGGATCGCTCAGGGTGTCACCGGTGGTGGTGTCTTTCAGGCCGATCACCGCATAGATGTGTCCCGCCGACGCGGTCTCCACCGGATTTTCCTTGTTGGAGTGCATCTGGAAGAGCTTGCCCAGACGCTCTTTTTTGCCCTTGGTGGCGTTGATGACCTGGCTGCCGGAGTCGACCTTGCCCGAGTACACCCGGACGTAGGTGAGCTTGCCGAAGAACGGGTGGGTGGCGACCTTGAACGCCAACGCGGAGAACGGCTCGTCGGTCGACGGCTTGCGTACGATCTCTTCGTCCTCTTTGCCCGGCGCGTGGCCGATCGCCGGCGGAACGTCTAGCGGCGAGGGCAGGTAGTCGATGACGGCGTCGAGCATCGGCTGCACGCCCTTGTTCTTGAACGCGCTGCCGCACAACACGGGGTAAGCCTCCGAGTTGATGGTCAGCTTGCGGAGCGCGCCCTTGATCTCGTCGACAGTCAGCTCTTCGCCGCCGAGGTACTTTTCCAGCAACGCTTCGTCAGTTTCCGCGACGGCCTCGAGCAGCTTGGTCCGGTACTCGTCGGCCTTCTCCTGCAGGTCGGCCGGGATGTCGATGGTGTCGTAGGTTTCGCCCAGCTTCGTCTCGCCACGCCACACCTTGGCGTTCATCTCGACCAGGTCGACGACGCCTTCGAAGTCGCCCTCGGAGCCGACGGGCAGCTGGATCGGAATGGCGTTGGCGCCCAGGCGCTCCTCCATGGTCCTCACGGAGAAGTAAAAGTCGGCGCCGATCTTGTCCATCTTGTTGACGAAGCAGATGCGGGGCACGTCGTATTTGTCAGCCTGCCGCCAGACCTGCTCGGACTGCGGCTCGACACCTTCTTTGCCGTCGAAAACCGCCACGGCACCATCAAGCACCCGCAGACTGCGCTCCACCTCGACGGTGAAGTCGACGTGCCCGGGGGTGTCGATGATGTTGATCTGGTTGTCTTTCCAGAAGCAGGTGGTGGCCGCGGAGGTGATGGTGATGCCGCGTTCCTGCTCCTGCTCCATCCAGTCCATGGTGGCGGCGCCGTCGTGCACCTCACCGATCTTGTAGCTGATACCGGTGTAGTAGAGGATGCGCTCTGTCGTCGTGGTCTTGCCAGCGTCGATGTGCGCCATGATGCCGATGTTGCGGACCTTGGTGAGGTCGGTCAGCACGTCCTTCTGTGCCACAGAAGTCTTCCCACTCTTTCGGTTGCTTAGTAGTTCGCTGTCAGTTCGCGCCCGGCCACTCTGCCAGTTCGGCGCCGGTGGCGCCTCTACCAGCGATAGTGCGCAAAGGCGCGGTTTGCCTCGGCCATCTTGTGGGTGTCCTCACGACGCTTGACCGAGGCCCCGAGGCCATTGCTGGCATCCAGGATCTCGTTGGCCAGCCGCTCGATCATGGTCTTCTCCCGGCGTTGCCGCGAGAAGCTGACCAGCCAGCGCAGCGCCAGCGTGGTCGACCGGTCCGGACGCACCTCAACGGGCACCTGGTAGGTCGCACCACCGACGCGGCGGCTGCGGACCTCCAGGGCCGGTTTGACGTTGTCCAGTGCCCGCTTGAGGGTGATGACGGGATCGGTGCCGGTCTTGTCGCGGGCTTGTTCGAGCGCACCATAAACAATGCGCTCGGCCAGCGATTTCTTCCCCTTCAGAAGAATCTTGTTCACCAGCTGGGTGACCAGCTGCGAACCGTAAACGGGGTCATTGACCAACGGACGCTTGGGCGCGGGTCCCTTGCGCGGCATTAGCTCTTCTCCTTCTTGGCGCCATAACGGCTGCGAGCCTGCTTGCGGTTCTTGACACCCTGGGTGTCGAGCGAACCGCGGATGATCTTGTACCGCACGCCCGGCAGGTCCTTGACTCGGCCGCCACGCACCAGCACCATCGAGTGCTCCTGCAGGTTGTGGCCCTCACCCGGGATGTATGCCGTGACCTCGACCTGACTCGTCAGCTTCACGCGCGCGACCTTCCGAAGCGCCGAGTTCGGCTTCTTCGGAGTGGTGGTGTACACGCGGGTGCATACGCCACGACGCTGCGGGCTGCCCTTCAGAGCCGCGGTCTTGACCTTGGCGATCTTGTCCCGGCGACCCTTGCGGACCAGCTGCTGAATGGTTGGCATCTACCGGCTTTCTGTGTTCGACGTGTTTGTTACTGCTTCAAAAGTCTCTGTACTGCAGTTCTGCCCCGCCTTGGACCGGATCCAGTGTAGATCCACTACCCCGCGGCCGGGTGTGTCGCACGCACTTAGCACCGCACCTAGCCGTTGCATCGTGGACATACGAATTAGCCCGGCATCCGCTTCCTTACGTCAGGCGCCGTAAGCCGCCAGGCACGAGCCACCACAATACCCGTCGGCGGTGTGGCAGGTCAAAGCGAGTTCAGTGGGCGACTTCAGTGGGCCTCAAGTGGGCCTCAAGTGGGCCTAGCACCACCGGCTGCGGTGCGCCTATCCAAGCTGGCTGCCAGGCGCAGCACCATTTCGGAGAACACCACGTCGGTGTCGATGTCGTCCATGACGCCGGTCATTTCCAGCAACACGAACCCGTGCATTGCCGACCAGAACTCCAGCGCAGCATAGAAGGCCTCGTCGCCGCCGAGCCCATAGGAGGACAACACCGCGATCACCGGGGCCGCCGCGCCCCTGGTCGCAGCGGCGTACTCCGGGTCGTCACCACCCAACGGCATTCGGGTGAACGCCGAGTACCGGCCGGGGTGGTGATGCGCGTAGCTGCGGTAGGCGGCGGCCATGACCAAGATCGCGTCATCGCGCGCGCGCCCCTCGCCCACCCGATTCAGCATCGTGATGATGTCGTCGATCACCCGGATCCGCACGGCACGACGCAGGTCCTCCAGGCTCTCCACATGGTTGTACAGCGACGGCCCCTTGGTCCCCAGCTGCGTCGCCAGCGCGTTGATGGTCAGCGAGTCCCAGCCCTCCCGGTCCAGAAACGTGAGTGCGCCATCGACGATGCTGGCGCGGCTCAGCTTGGCCGGCCGGGCGGCCGGCCGGCCCGGACGCTGGCGCCCACCCGCTGGCGACGGTTCCGGCTGAGCTGCCATGGCGATGCCCTTCGGTTTGCGATGACCGTTTCTCGGTGGACGTTGGTTCAGACCTTGTTCAGAGGTTCAACTAATGACTCTAGTTGACCCGACGTTGAAATCACCGAGCCAGACGCCGGGCGGGGGTTGCGTCCGGCAAATGCAAAGAACCTGTTCATCACGCGGGCAAATGCACGTAGGCTTTTTTCGCACATCACTCGCGATAGCGAAGGGGGCCTCCGTGACATGGGCGTGAAATGGACACGCGTCGCCGGGTCGCTGGCCACCTGTGCCGTCACCTTCGCTGCGACTCCGGCCGCACCCGCGCCGATCGTGCACGCCAAGAACGGCGACACCCACGTCATCGGGCAGGGCATCGAGCAGGTGCTGGACTGCAACGATGCCACCCTGATGGTCGATGGCACGTCAAATATCGTCACGGCCAAGGGAAACTGCTGGGCGGTCACGGTGATGGGCTCGTCCAACACCGTCGTCGCCGACTCCGTGACGCACGACATCACCGTCTACGGCTACGACGAAACGGTGTTCTTCCACGACGGCGACCCGATCATCTGGGACCGCGGCCGCGAACTGGGCATGGTCAACCGACTCCAGCGGGTAGGCCCCTGAAGCAACTCGACCTCATCAACTACCACTAGAGGGGAGTCAATAGACAATGCGCGCCCGTACGTTTGACCACTCGTCCCGACTAGCCGCCGTCGCCTTGGCGCTGACTGTTGCGCCGGCGGCTGTCGGGCTGGCCGGCTGTAGTTCGACCGCTAACCCCCCGGGCGGCGCCCCGACGTCTGGGACGTCTGCGACCACCACCACCGCGCCAACGAGCACCAGCGCGGCGACGACGACGACTTCGGGCGGCAATAGCGTGAGCACCTCAGTCGAGATCGGCAACTCACTGGAGTACGGATCGTTCAACACCACCGCGACCCTTGACTGCGCCAACGGGAAATCCCTGAACGTGGCCGGATCGAACAACACGCTGACCGTCACCGGAACGTGCGAGACGGTGAGCATCGGGGGCACCGGCAACAAGATCACCATCGACAAGATCAACACCCGCCTGACGGTGCTGGGCGTCGAGAACACCATCAGCTACAAGGACGGCGACCCCAAGGTGGACAACATCGGGACGAACAACACCATCAAGAAGGGCAGCTGACCCGCTAGTGCTCCGTCTGTTAAATAATGCGGTAGTTTGTAGTATGCCTGTTATGACTGCCGCGGCGATGCCGGTCACCGATGAGCAGCGCGCGCAGTTGGAGCGGATGGCGTCGTCGACGTCGTTGCC
>NZ_JBKQQD010000428.1:0-12195 GCF_052144515.1 Mycobacterium sp.
CGCGCCACGTCGGCATCGGCGGACGTGGGCTCGCAGACGACGCCGAGCGCGTTCGGTTCGTCGTGGTGCTTCGGCGTGCGGCGCGGAAGGCGACGGCGCAGGCCTCGTTTCCGTTGGCGCTCAACTACTGCCGGGACGCACTGGACCTGCTCGGTGAGCAGCGTTGGGCCACTCACTTTCCCCTGACCCAGGAGCTGCAGCTCGACGCCGCAGATGCCGCACTGCTAGTCGGTGACGTGACGGCGCTATATGCACTACTCGACGAGGCCGAGGAAAACCTGCGCGAGCCCGCGGACCGCGCGCGACTCGCTTACCTCCGGCTCAAGGGGCGAGTCGCACAGAACCGCCTTCGAGAGGCACTCGAGATTGGGCTGCAGGCGCTCGACGAGCTCGGCGAAAAGCTGCCGGCTGAGGCGGGCAAGCCGCGGATGGGCAACGCGATGGTCCAAATGAAGCTGACGATGCTCCGCTGGAACAACGAGCGGCTGCTGGGGCTGCCACACTGCAATGACCAGCGCGTCATCGAGATCCAGCGCATCCTCGCCGAACTGCGCAGCATGTCATACATCGTCCGGCCCAACCTCTTTCCCCTGCTGGTGCGAAAACAACTCGACCTCACTCTGGCCCACGGCCACACACCGTCCTCGCCGTTGGTACTCGCCAGCTATGGGCTGCTCCTGGTGATACTCGGCGACCACGCTGGCAGCCAACGCTTCGGCGAGGTCGGCATGCTGCTTGCCGAGCGACCGGAATTCCGGGCGGCCCGGCCGGAGACGCTGTTCATGTATCTGGATTTCATCCGCCACTGGCGCCACCCTCTCCGCGACGGTTTGGGCGAGCTTCGCGACGCCGTCGAGGAGGCACTCGACCAAGGCGACCAGGAATACGCCGGATTCCTGGTCGCGGTCCTGCTCTCCCAGTCGTTCTGGGTCGGTCGTCCGCTCGCGGAGATCGACGCCCTCGCGAGCTCCCTCATCCCCCACATCCGTTCCCAGCCCGTGCCCACCGCTCTTTGCCAGGCCATGCAGCAGCTCTGCCTCAATTTGATGGGCCGCAGCGCCGATCCCTTCCTCCTCGCCGGTGAGAGCGGCTACGACGAGCGCGACGTGCTGCCGGCGGCCCGCCGTGAGGGCGACGAGGTGGCCCTGAGCGTAGCCGCGACCATGAAGCAGGGCCTGCACTTCTGGTGCGGCGACCATGCCGGCGCGGTCGCTGCCACGCCAGAGGCAATCGAACACATCGGCGGTATGGCCGGCACCTCGGTCTCACAACTCATCTACATGGTCGGCGCCCTCAGCATGTTGCGGTACGCACCGCGCGACCGCTCGACAGCCCGCTTCGTGCGCCAGGCACTGTCGTTGCATCGCAAGTGGGCGGCGGGCGCACCGGAAAACTACGCGGCATCGCACGCACTGATCCAGGGGTCGTGGGCGCGGGCGCGCGGGCAACACGCCAACGCAGAGCGCTACCTTCACCAAGCGATCCAACTGGCCGAGGAAGGCCAGCTTCCAATGATTAGTGCGTACGCCCACGAGGAGGTCGCTGGCCTTTATGCCAACACCGGGCGGACGACGCTGCACGAACACATGCTGCGGTCGGCATACCAGCGCTGGCTCAATCTGGGTTTCGCAGTGCGCACGGACTGGCTAGCGCGGGAGCACCCCTGGCTAGTCAGACGCGATCTCGTTCAGTCCGGTTCTGCCGGTATAGATCCGGTCGGCGCACATCAGCTATTGCGTGCGCTGTCGGGGGCGCGGACCCCGGACGCCTTGGCCAACATTATTCTGGGCTCGGTCGCGGACACGACCGGTGCGGACCGCGTCCTGTTCCTCACTGGCGAAGGGGACGATCTGTCGGTCCGGGCCATCCATGACCACGGCAACGTTTCGATTGTGGACGGGCCGTGGACCGAGGTGTCCTACGACAGGAATATCGTGTGCCGAGTGATGGACGGCGGCTCCGCGGCCATCGTCGCAGACCACGTCCATCCGAACGGCGAGTCACCCGGACGGCGTCAGCATCAGGCAGCTCGGGCGTCAGGGCCGTCCATCCTTGTGGTCCCGATAAGGTTGCAGGACAAGACACTTGGCGTGATCTACGCCGAGCAGGGCGAGTCCGGCAGACACTTCGGCGCTAGCCACGAGGAGGCGACCACCTTCCTGTGCGCCCAGGCCGCCGCGCCCCTGTGGAACTTCCGGCTCGAGGCACAGCTACGGGCCGCCGACGAGCATCGACAGTCCCTCATGGACGTGCAATCGAGGTTCGTGCCCAACGAGCTGTTGCGCATCCTCGACATCGACGACCTTCGCCGCGTCCGCAGTGGCTACCGAGTCGAACGCGAAATGACGGTTCTCATCAGCGACATCCGGGGCTACACGACGATGCTCGAGGACATGAACGTTGCCGAGGCGAGCAACTTGGCGATGGGCTTCCTGCGGGCTGTCGAGCTCCCGATCATCAGCTACAACGGCATGATCCAGGACGTGCGCGGGGACGAGATCGTCGCCGTCTTCGAATCGGAGCCCGACGCCGTCCGGGCGGGCTTGGCCATGCTGCGCTCCTTGCGCGAGCACAACCGAGAGCGGGTCGCACACGGCTCCGAGGAACTGCGGGCGGGAATCGGCATCAATACCGGCGCGGTGGGAGTCGGGCTCGTCGGTGGGGTGAACCGCATGGTGCTCACCATCATTGGCGACGCGGTAAACCTTGCCGCGCGCATCGAAAGCACCAACAAGCGCTACGGCTCCGCCTTGCTGATCTCCGATGCGACCTATTCCCGCCTCGCCGATACGGATAGGTTCGACGTCCGTCGGATGGAACGCGTGATGGTGGTCAACCGCCGCAAGCCAGTGACGATTTACGAGGTCTACAACGAGGATTCGGCTAAAGTTCGCGCCGCGAAGCGCTCGGCACAGCCCGCCTTCGAAAAGGCCTTCGCGTTGTTCGACGCCGGCGATGTCGACGCGGCACGCGCCGCCTTCGAGCGATGCCGCCAGTTACTGCCCGACGACCCCGTCGCGCCATTGCATCTGGCGCACTGCGACGCGGTGGCGCGCGGCGAGATTTCCCCAGGACAGGAGATAGCGCTGATGAATAAGTAGTGCAATACTCCACTTCTTGGAACTGAGGCGAAGTACTGCGCATTTGTTGACCTTGTCTGCCATGATCTGAGCGACACTCGAGGAGTCACAGCCATGTACCTGAGCGCTGAGCGGTTAGCCCTCGCCAACAAGACGGTTGCAGAGACATTCGCGCAGTGTTGCGTCGCCTGGCAAGCCATTCCCCACTGGGACACCCACGACCCGAGCAAGACTCAGGTGCCTAGAGACAACGTGGGCCCTCCCCTGGACGTCTTCTTGCCCCTTACACCTCCGCTAGCCGTGCCCTTCCAGGTGACGCTGGCCGAGGCGATCGCGCCGACGCCCGACGAGCTGCTTGCAAATGTTATCGCCGACACCGTGCAATTGGCCTCGACGGTCGACGATGCGGTCTTCACCGCTCTTCGCACCGTCGTCGCCCCCCCATTGAAAACCGCGCAGATCGTTGCGGGCGGCGGCGGGTCGGTCGGCCCTCAGGAGATCCTTAACGCACTGATCGATGCCCGAGTGTCGGTCGAATCAGGCGGCTACCGCGCGCCGTCGTGTCTCATCACAAATACCGCGGGGCTCAAGCAGCTGACCAATTTGACGACCAATGGGTTTCCCGCCACCGATGTGCTGTTGCGGCCGGCACACATCAACTCATTACAACGCGCTGGGGCGCTGGAGCCGCAGCCGCCACCCAACAAAAAATCTGTTATGGCATACCTGCTCGGCCGGCGCCAACGGATCGCTCCCGCGGGGGCGATGGACGCCTCACCGGGCGAAGAGGCGCTGGACCTTGCAGTCAGCATCCCTCCAAGCCTGGAGGTCGTCGGCGACACATCCACCAACACAATCCAACTCAGCGTTCGCATCGGCTACGCGCTCAGGATCAAGGATGTGAACGGGTACGTCGCCATCCTCAATCCGTAATGACATCGACCCTGCCCGAGGCGCGCCCAGTCCCAGTGGCGCCGATTCCGCTCGAGGAGTATCTCGCGTTGTGCAGGGACGCCTGCGTCGGTGAGATCAAACGGCTTTATGGTGACGGCGGCGCGAGCAGCCTGCACGAGATGGTCCTCGACTACCCGATGCGTGGCGGAAAAGGGCTGCGGCCGGCCCTGAGCATCGCCACCTGCCTCGCGCTCGGCGGCCACCTCGAAGCGGTACTGCCGACCGCTGCGACGCTCGAGCTCTACCACAACGCGTTTCTCATCCACGACGACATCGAGGACGAATCGTGGTGGCGGCGAGGCAAACCCACGATGCACATCGACCACGGCGTGCCGATCGCCGTCAACGTCGGCGACGCCATGCTGTCGCTCTCGCTGCAACCGCTGCTCGACAACGTCGAGCGCGTCGGGCTCGGGCCCGCCCTGCGCATCCTGCGGGCCGTCGCCAAGATGACCCGCCTGACCGTCGACGGCCAGGCGCTGGAGCTCGAGTGGGTCCGGTCCAACACCTGGCGGCTCGACGATGCCGACTATCTCAAGATGGTGGAACTCAAGACCAGCTGGTATTCGTTCATCACGCCGCTACAGGCCGGCGCGGTCGCGGCCGGAGCCGGGCCCGAGCGAATGGAGCCGTTGGAATCCCTCGGCCGGCACCTCGGGGCGGCCTTCCAGATCACCGACGACCTGCTGAACCTGCGGGCGGACCCCGAGGACTACGGCAAGGAAATCGGCGGAGACCTCTGGGAGGGCAAGCGGACCCTGATGCTGTTGCACACCTTGCGGTGCGCCGAACCGGACGACCAAGAGCGCGCCGTGCAGATTCTGGCGAAGCGCCGCCCGAGCCCCGACGGCGAGCTAAGGCTGACCGAACTGCTGGACCGACTCACTGCCAGCGGCCAGCTGTCCCCGTCGGGGAGGGCCGCAATTCAGGCCCGACTGCAGGAACAACATCCCTCGGAGTCGAAGAGCCTCAACGACATTCAATGGCTCTACGAATTGATGCACCGCGTCGGTTCGCTCAAGCACGCCCGGGATGTCGCCGGCCGCCACGCCCGGGAGGCGGCCAAAGTGCTTGCCAATCTTGACTGGTTCCCCCGCAGCCGCCACCGCGACGTGCTGTGCGACCTCGTGGACTACGTACACGGGCGGACCCGATGAACGCGGAAGCCATGATCGGCATGCTCGCCGAGCTCGAGCGGATCCGCGAGCTCACCCTCGACCTCATCGAGCGGGAGACCCCACGGTTGCTCCCGGCCCCGCCGGACGAGGCCTCCGGGTCGGAGCGGACGGTGTTCGATCTGCTGGTGGGCGTGCGTCGCGCGGTGCTCGGCAACCCCGCGGCCGCCCGGGGGCTGCACGATCTGCTCGTCGCCGAAGGTCGCCGCTATGCGGATACACCCGACGGGGCCCAGCTGCGCGACGCGTTGGTCACCTCGGAAGCAGTTGAGAACCTCCGACGCGTCTGGGAAACGTTGAGCCTCAACGTTCTCGACGGCCCCGCCGCGGCCAACGCCGCGCCCGACGCGTGGGCGGAACTGTTGGCCGACGCTGTCATCGGGCGCGGCCTCGACGATTCCATCCTGGCTCGCCTGCGCCCCGAGGGGTTCGCATGACGCTGACGGATCCCCGCGAGGCGCTCGCCGACCAGAGCAATTTCATCGGCTACCTGGTTGGCCTCGCCGGGCTGGGCCGGGTGGTTCACACGCTGGCCGCGGACACCGATAAAAAATTCGGCCGTCCCCGTGACCCGGACGACTTCGTCTACGCGCTACTCGGGCTCGCCGGCCTCGGCGCGGCAATCGAGCGACTCGCCAATTTCGCGGGACCACAACCGAACCCGACTCCCGAGCCGCTATCGACCGCCTTTGCTACCCTGCGGTGGCTGCGATGAGCGCGGTACTCGCGAACAGCGACTTCCTCCGCGCCCCCGTGCTCGCCGCGGCGCGGCCCAACGGTTTCAAGGAGTGGCACCACTTCGTGGTGCACGGGCGAGGCGTGCGGCTCTTGATCAACTTCAGCCTCACCAACGAGTCCGGCGCCGACGAACTCCGGCTTGCGCCACGCGTCATCGTGATCGCCCACGACGAGAGGTGGACCGGCGCCATCGAGCGGTTCGATGGGGGCGCGCTGGACGTCGCGGCCGACCTCGGCGAACTGACCATCGGCGGCAACCGGCTGACCGTGCTCCCCGAGGGCTACCATGTGGTAATAGATCTGCCCGACAACGGCATTCGGGGTGAACTGCACTTCGCGTCGGCGAGTCGGCCCTTCGTGGTCAACAACCAACCGGTCGGCGACGGCCGGATGAGCTGGCTGTTCGTACCGAGGCTGCGCGCCCACGGGTGGCTGCGGATCGGAGACGGGGAGCACCGCATCGAGGACGAACTCGCCTACCACGACCACAACTGGGGCCGGTTTTGGTGGGGCGACGACTTCGGCTGGACGTGGGGCACCATCTTGCCGGCCGAACCCACCGACCCGTGGTCGATGGTGTTCCTACAGATGACCGACCGGAGCCGGCTGCGCTGCCTGTCCCAGGCGCTTTACGTGTGGCACCACGATGAGCCCGCCGCGATATTCCGGCACGCCGCGGTGCGGACCCGCACCGACGGCCGACTCGGCCGCGCAGCGGACTGCACGTTGCCGCCCCCGATGCGGCTGCTCCTGGACGGCGAGGTGCCCGGTGTGCCGGAACGCGTCGATGTCACCGCGACGCGGGCCGGTGACAGGGTGCACGCCGAGTTCCGCTCGCAGTCCTACGCCCGCCTGGCCCAGCCGAGCGAGGTGCGCCTCGACCGATCGACCGTGCTCTGTGAAACCGGCGGTGCCGCCCGGGCAAGCGGGACTGTCAACGGCGAGAATATTGACTTCGTCGGCACCGGTGTATTCGAGTTCATTTATGGCTGAACCTGTTTCGTCGCTATTGCGGCGCTCGGTCGAGCACCTGGCGGACGAGGTGCCTGACAGTTATCGCCTCCTGGTCGCCGAGCTCGGCCCGATGGTGGTCGAACTCGACGTCGACGGCGAGCTATTTTCCTTGCGCGGCGATGGCCGACTTCAGGTCTCGGACGGTCCGGCGGACAACGCCGGTGCCCGGATCGCCACCTCGCGGGCCACCATCCTCGAGGTGCTCGATGCCGAGGTGGCCCTCGGCGAGGCCGTGGAGGCGGGCAGGGTGAGCGTCCGGGGTTCACTCGACGACGTCCAGCGGGCGCACGACGCCCTGCTGGCGTACGTCCACGCCGCCGTCCGGGCCTCTTCGCAACCCGCACTGCTGTCCGAACTCCGTGCGGGGCCGCCATGAGCGAGCGCATATGGACGCCGGCCTCCTGCGAACGACGTCCCACGGTGGCGGTCCTCGGCGCCGGCATCGCCGGCCTCACCGCCGCGCAGGAACTTGCCGAGCGCGGCTTCGTCGTAACGGTTTACGAGACTGCGCAGGATGAGCGCAACGGGCTGGGAACCGAACCGGCAGGGACGTACCCGCCCATCAAGCTCGGCGGCCTCGCCGCGTCGCAGTACTCGACCGTGGGCGCGCACGACGGGAGCCAAGCTGAGCTGCGTCCCTTCCCGGGCCGGCGGGGTCAGCCAAATCCCCCTAAACGAGCGGTTGCGGGTGAACACGGCTTCCGCTTCTTCCCGGCGTACTACCTCCATATCTGGGACCTGTTCCAGCGCATCCCCGTGTACGAACTCACGGAGACGGCCAGCGGCACGGTCGCGTGGACACCGACCTCTCTGACCGTCTATGACAACGTCCGGCGGGTGATCACCCAGGGCATGACGGTCGACGGCAAGCCGTCCCTCGTCTTTCCCCGCGAACTCCCACGCAGCCCCGGTGAGCTTCTCGGCATCCTCAACCAGCTGACGACACTGGGCTTCACCGCCGGCGATCTCGCGACCTTCGAGGGCAGGCTGCTCCGCTACCTCGTCACCAGTCCCCTGCGTCGGGAACTGGAACTGCAGAACGTGTCCGCCTACGACTTCTTCGTCGGACACGACAGCCAGACCGGGACCAACCAGTTCTCCTACGCACCGAATTTCGACGCTTTCTTGCGCAAAATGCCAAGGGTGCTGGCCGCTTTCGACTCGCGATGGGGGGACGCGCGCACCAACATCACCACCTACCTGCAGCTGTACCTGAACATGGACCGCCGCGACAACAAGGCCGACGGGGTGCTCAACGGTCCCACCACCGAGTCGTGGTTCGACCATTGGTATCGCCACCTCGTGGCACTCGGTGTCGGCTTCGTCCGCAGTGCGGCCACTCGCCTTGACCCTCCGGCCGTCGACCCGCGTCAGCCGCCCCATCTGAGACCCCGCGTTCAGGTCACGTTCTCCGACGGCACGCGGGTGACCCCGGACTACACGGTCGTCGCCGTCGACGCCCCGGCAGCCGAAAGCATCACCTCCGCACTGCGCGCAGCGGGCACCGGCGGCACCGTGGCCAGGCTGGACGGATTCACCACCATCCCTCCCCCGCCCGACGGCCCCCTGCAGCCCAACCCAACCCGGCCCGAGCACCGGCGGAATCCCTACGCCCTGGACGAGATGGGACGGGTGCCGTGGGATCGGTTCCAAACGCTGTGTGGCATCCAGTACTACTTCGACACGGAATTCCAGTTGCTTCGCGGACACATGTTGTACGCCGGCACGGAGTGGGCGCTGTCATCGATCAACCAGCACGGCATGTGGCAAAACCGACCGACTCTGGACCGCGACGGCTACGTCTCGGTGCTCTCGGTCGACATCGGGGATTTCAATAGCCCCTCCAGTCACCTCGTCGACGAGTTCGGGCGGGGCAAGGCGGCCCGTGACTGCACTCCCGACGAGATCGCCGGGGAGGTGTGGCGCCAGATCATTTCCGCACTCACGAGCAACGTCGAATCCGTTGAGGATAAGGTCATGCCGTGGCCGGTGTGGTACGCGCTCGATCGCGGCCTGATCATGACTACCGGACCCGGTCAGGGCCGGGGCCGCGTGGTTCGCAATGAGTCACCGTACCTCGTTCCGATCGTCGGAGACTGGAACAATCGACCCAGCAGCGACCCGTGGAACCCGCACGTATCGTCGTGGACTAGGGTGCCGCCCGAGGACTGGTGGCTCCAAGATCTCGAGCAACGGAATTTCTGGCAGGCGCGCCATGGCGGTTATCAGGTGCACAACAATTCGGTGGTCTTCGCGGGCACTTGGAACAAGACCTTCACCCGGATGACGTCGATGGAGGCCGCGTGCGAGTCGGGACGCCATGCCGTCAACGCCATTCTCGACCACTACATCTGGGTTCAGTCGGGCGGTCTTGATCGCCGCGATAAGACCACGCTCAAGTGGGATTTTCCCTTCGGCTTTCTCGATCAGGGCTTGTCGAGTCCGATTCGGCAGCCGACACCGGCAGGTGACTACTGCTACGTCTTCGACATCGAAAACCGGGAGCCGGCCGACACCCGTGTTCTACGCACGCTGGACTCGGATTTCTGTCAGCGGTCGCTGCCCCATCCGTTGGACGCACCGGCCGCGCTTGCGCTCAGCGTCCCCATGTCCCCTATCCCCCCGCTCGCTGGAGGTCCGCAAATGTTCACGCCCGCAATGGATTACAACCAGCAGCTGCTCGCCTACCTCTCGGCCTGGCAACAGTTTCTGCAACAGTGGCCGGCCACGACGGCAGGACTGCCATTCCCGACCCCCCCGGGCGTGATGCCCGGCGCGCCCGCGGCAGGGCAATTCATGCCGCCCCCGGCACCGTTCGTGCCGCCCACGGCGCCGTTCATGCCACCCTCCGCTCAGGTGGCACCGATGCCTCCCGCACCGGGGGACTACGCCCAGCAGCTGTTCAGCTATCTCCAGGCTTGGCGGCAATACCTCGAGCAGATGACGGGCATGCGGCCGGGATCGCCGCAGCCGTCGCCCGCGCAGCCCCCCGGCGAGCGCTGGAAATCCTCTCCCCCGCGCCCGCCGGATGCGCCCCCTCCGCCCGGCGGCGGAAGCCAGACCACGCCCGGGAACGACGCCAGCAGTGAGACCGATCCACCGCCGCCGGTGTATCTAGCGCCCGAGCGCGACTACGTGAGCCAATACAAGACCGTCGACCCCGACGCGGCGCAACCCTTCGACTCTGGACAAGTGGAGCCGCTGGTGTTCCAGCCGCCGAGCGATTACTTCAAGACCGAGATTTCTCTCCCACGCGGCGAACCCTTCGCAGCGGGCCCGACCGAAATCTCCCTCCACGAATCGCAGCCACTGATCGAGCAGGCAGTGAATTCGGCGTACGGCAGGAAAATCGAGGAACTCGCCCAGTCGCTATCGGCGGAGGTGAAGAAGGCCGGTGAACGGCCCTCGTCCTGAGCGGTAACAAGTCGAGGAGCTAGTTCGACGGTTTCAGAACCTGCGCTATGAAACTTGGGATGAGCCCGGCGGCCGCACCCTGATCGAGACCGTGGCGTGCTGGTGGAAAAGGCCACCAGCGAAGTCAACTCAAAGGACACGACTTTCACATGGTGAATGACGCGAACGGCCAATGGATCGGCCTGGGCGTCGGCGATGTCGACAACCCTGACACGACGCGCAACGCTCCCAACTGGAACGCGATCACGCTGCTGACGGGCAAGCTGCACGACAAGTACCAGTGGGCGCGCGACCTGGGCGTGGTGGCCCAGCCGAACTACGACCAGCAGGTGGCCCGCGCCATCGAGCAGTTCTGTCAGCGCACGGGTCTGTCGATCATCCGCGACCCGAGTGGGTACGCGATCGCCAATCTCGCCGTCAGGCGGCGGCTGGGCAGTTATCCACCACCGGGCGCCGACGACCCGGTGCGGTTGCGCTCGGCGCCGATCCTGCCGATCATGTTCACCGTCGAAGGGCACACCTCGAACATGTTCGTCGGGCCGGTGGCTGACACGGCTACTCAACTGGAGAGCGAGGGCCATTGCCACCACCAGCCGATCGGCTACAACAACGGGGCCATCCCGTTCGACAACTCCAGCGGGGAGAACGAACTCGCCCGCCTGGTCGCGGCAACCGTGATGGACAACGGGGTGCCGTTCCCGGCGGGCACCAAGTGGGTGCTCGGCATCTTCAGTCAGGGCGCCATCGTCGGATTCGACTTTTGGATCAATCAACTCGCACCCGGTAAGCCGCTCGAGTGGCGCGAGGCCGACCTGCTCGGGGTGCTGGCGTACGGCAACCCATGCCGCCAGACCGACAGCATAGCTCCCTGGGCTGTTGGCCAGGTCACCAATACAGGAACGCACGGCCTCGATCCCTACAGGCGGTTCGGGTTGACCGGGTTTCCGGTGAAGCCGGACAACTGGATGGACGTCTACCGCGAGGGCGACATCTTCGCCGAGAACGGCGACGACGACGCCAGCAAGGCCAGGGCGGCTGTGTACCAGGCCGTCGCTCGCGGCGACGCGTTCTCGGACCCGTTCTCGCTGGCCTTCCAAATCAGCCAGCTGTTCCACAGGCCCCTGGAGGAGGTTTGGGCGATCATCCGTGCGATCACTTCGGGGGTGGTGTTCCTGGACGACAAACCGAACCCGCATTACTCGCCGTACGACATCAGCGGCGGGGTGAGCTGGGTGCGGAGTCTGCTCACCAGCCGCCCAGCGGCGCCGGCGCCAGAACTTGCGGCGCCCGTTTCCCCAACAAAAGGTGCGGGTGCTGAACCCAAACAGCGACGCCGACAACGACGTTGACCTGACCCACACAATCCACTGGATCTGCAACGGGTGAATGTTGGTTTTCCAGCCGGTGCGTGTTCAGATGACGGTGGCTCACATAATGGTCGGTAGCACGATGCGCGTCAGGAGATTGCACACGGCACCCGATTGTGGTCCATCAGGGTGTTGGCGCGCTGGTCTTCCATTCTGCCCTTGGTAGTCATCTGACACTGGGCCAGGTCCGGTACGCCTTCACCGATGCGGTGTCGGCGATCCGCAGGTATCGACGGTTCCGCTGCATCATCTGGCGTGAAGCCGATCGCGGGGACTGGAAACAGTCCCTGACCTGGTGGTGGCAGGTACTGGATTCGAACCAGTGTAGCTTTCGCGACGGATTTACAGTCCGCTCCCATTGGCCGCTCGGGCAACCTGCCGCCAGACAGGTTACAACGAGCGGGTAGACAAAGCACAAACGGCCATCACCCGGATGAAGGGACGAATCCAATG
>NZ_JBKQQD010000429.1:0-13519 GCF_052144515.1 Mycobacterium sp.
ATCCCGTCCAGGCGGCGGCAGATCTCCACCACCGCAGCCCCGTCGTCGGCGTTGCTCAACGCGAAGCGCGAGGCAACGCTCCGGGCGCGTTCAACAAACAGTTCCACCGCTGCCGAGTCGATGCCCGCCCCCACGTCCAGCGAGGGCACCAGCCACAGTTGTTCGTCGGCGACGCCCAACCCTTCGCGGCTGGTGGCCAGGATCTTCACCGTCGCCGAGTGCGCGAGGATGGCCTCGACCAGATCGGCGGCGGCGTCGCGCACATGCTCGCAGTTGTCAAACACCAACAACCGCACCCTGCCCTCCAGCGCGGCGGCCACGCTCTCGGCCACACTCCGGCCGGGTTGTTGGGTGATGCCCAGCACGACAGCCACCGCGTCGGGCACCGCGGCCCGATCGCTGACCGCAGCCAGCTCGAAAAACCACACCCCGTCCGGGAATTCGTCGACCAGCCGCCCCGCCACTTCCAGCGCCAGCCGGGTCTTACCGACCCCACCCACCCCGGTCAACGTGACCAACCGATGAGCCTTCACCGCGGCTTGCACCTCGCCGGCCTCGGACTCGCGCCCGATCAAGCTCGTGAGCGCAGGGCGCAGATTCCCCGGACTCACATCCAGCGCCCGCAACGGCGGAAAATCCGTGCGCAACCCTGCCGCTCGGACCTGAAACACACCGATTGGGGTCGGCAGGTCCCGCAGCCGCCGCGGCCCCAAATCCACCAGATCGACGCCGCTGATCAACACCGCCGTCGAATCGGCCAGCAGGACCTGACCGCCGTGCCCGGCGGCCATCACCCGCGCCGCGCGATTGAGCACCGCACCGAAGTAATCCGCCCCCCGCAATTCGGCTTCGCCGGTCGCGATCCCCATCCGCACCGGCAACTCCAGCGCCCGCTGCGCGGCCACCGCGGCATCAACCGCTGACCTCGGCGAGGCGAACGCGGCACACACCCCGTCACCAGTGTGCTTAAATAACCAGCCGCCGTGCCCCTCGATCGCCGCACGCAACACCTCGTCGTGTGCGGCCAGCGCCACCCGCATCCCATCCGCGTCGGCCTCCCACCGACGGGTCGAACCCTCAACGTCGGTGAACAGAAACGTCACGACACCCGAAGGAGCGGGCACCTCTGCAGAATCTCACAACAGACGCGCTCCGAACTCGCACATCGGCGGAAACTACCGCGCCGAGCACAGCTCTCCTAGCCGATTCGCAACTCGCCCAGCGCTAGGTTGAGGCGGTGTGTATCTCCCGACCATGGTTAGGGGGTGTACGTATTAGCGAGCGTTGCACGGACCTGCCCCGCTGGGTGTATGCGCCCGCCGCCGTGGGGACGCTCTTCGTGGTGCTGCCGCTGCTGGCGATTGCGATCAAGGTTGACTGGCCGAATTTCTGGTCGCTGATCACCAGCGCTTCGTCGAAGACGGCACTGTGGCTGAGCCTGAAGACCGCCGCGGCCAGCACCGCGCTGTGCGTGCTGCTCGGGGTTCCGATGGCGCTGGTGCTGGCGCGCAGCCGTGCGCGGGTGGTGCGGTTGCTGCGACCGCTGATCCTGCTGCCGCTGGTGCTGCCGCCGGTGGTGGGCGGCATCGCGTTGCTCTATGCGTTCGGCCGGCTCGGACTGATCGGGCAGTACCTCGAAGCCGCCGGTCTCAGCATCGCGTTCAGCACCACCGCCGTGGTGTTGGCGCAGACCTTCGTCTCATTGCCGTTCCTGGTGATTTCCCTCGAGGGTGCCGCCCGCACCACGGGCGCCGACTACGAAGTGGTGGCAGCGACGCTCGGCGCGCGGCCCAGCACGGTCTGGTGGCGGGTCACCCTCCCGCTGCTGGTGCCGGGCCTGGTGTCGGGGGCGGTGCTAGCATTCGCACGCTCACTGGGCGAGTTCGGCGCGACGCTGACGTTCGCCGGTTCCCGGCAGGGGGTCACTCGCACCCTGCCGCTGGAGATCTACCTGCAGCGGGTGACCGACGCGAATGCGGCTGTGGCCCTGTCGATCCTGCTGGTGGCGGTGGCGGCGCTGGTGGTGCTCGGTCTGGGTGCGCGTAGGCTGACCGGGACCGACGCGAGGTAGCCGGCGATGACCGAATTGCGGCTTCGCGCGGTCGTGACAGACCGCCAGCTGGACGTGGAGTTCTCGGTGTCCGCGGGGGAGGTGCTGGCCGTGCTCGGGCCCAACGGCGCGGGCAAGTCCACCGCACTGCACGTCATCGCCGGGCTGGTCACCCCCGACGCGGGCCTGGTGCGCCTGGGCGACAGGGTGCTGACCGATACCGACGCCGGGGTGAACGTGGCGACGCACGACCGCCGCGTCGGGCTGCTGCTGCAGGATCCGTTGCTTTTCCCGCACCTGAGCGTCGCCGCCAATGTGGCATTCGGACCGCACAGCCGGCACCGGATGTGTCGCTTGTTCGGGTCCGCACGCAGCAAGGACAAGGCGCTCGCGCTGCGCTGGCTGCGCGAGGTCGATGCCGAGCAGTTCGCCGACCGCAAACCGCGCCAGCTGTCGGGCGGTCAAGCCCAGCGGGTGGCGATCGCGCGGGCGTTGGCGGCCGCACCCGACGTGCTGCTGCTCGACGAGCCGCTGACCGGCCTCGACGTCGCCGCAGCCGCGGCGATCCGGGCCGTGCTACGCACCGTGGTCAGCCGCAGCGGCTGCGCCGTCATCCTGATAACCCACGACCTCCTGGACGTATTCACCCTGGCCGATCGGGTGCTGGTGCTCGAGTCGGGGAAGATCTCCGAGATCGGCCCGGTCGCCGATGTGCTGACCGCACCGCGCAGTCATTTCGGTGCCCGTATCGCCGGCATCAATCTGGTCAACGGCACCATCGGGCCGGATGGCTCGCTGCGCGCCGGGTCGGGTGTCCATTGGTACGGCACCCCGGCGCACGAGCTCGGCGAAACGGTCACCGATGGGCAGGACGCGGTCGCGGTGTTCGCGCCGACGGCGGTGGCCGTCTACCGGGACGCGCCGCACGGCAGCCCACGCAACACGGTCGAGCAGACCGTCGCGGAGCTGGACACCCGAGGACCCGCGGTTCTGGTGCGCGGCCCCGAGCAGCCCGACGGCGCGCCGGGCCTGGCCGCGGAAATCACCGTCGACGCCGCCGCGGAGCTGCGGCTGACGCCCGGGGAGCGGGTGTGGTTCAGCGTCAAAGCCCTCGAAGTGGCGCTGTACCCGGCGCCGCACCGCTGAGCCGCGGCGCCGCGCGACGGGTTGCGCTCCGGCAAACCCGAAAACCCCACCACATCGTCCGCAAGGCACCCTTGCGTCACAGCCGTAACACGGTAGGTTCGTCGCCATGGACCAGGTGATCCCGAGCTCAACGCGGCGTAAGGGACTATGGGCGACGCTGGCGATTACAGCGGTGACCAGCGCCAGCGCCGTCACGATCGCGTTACCGGCGACCTCGAAGGCCGATCCGGTACCCGCGCCGCCGACCACCACCGCGGCCGCACCCGCCCCGGCCTCGCCCGGTGCCCCGGGCGCACCACCAGCCCAACCGGGTGACCCCAATGCTGCGCCGCCGCCACCGGTCGATCCGAATGCGCCGCCCCCGCCCGTCGTCGACCCGAACGCCGGTCGCGTCACCAATGCCGTCGGTGGGTTCAGCTTCGTCGTCCCCCCCGGGTGGGTGGAGTCCGACGCTTCTCACCTCGACTACGGCTCGGCGCTGCTCAGCAAGACGACCGGGCAGCCGCCGATGCCCGGGCAGCCGCCGCCGGTAGCCAACGACACCCGCGTCGTGCTGGGGCGGCTGGACCAAAAGCTTTACGCCAGTGCCGAAGCCAACGACGCCAAGGCCGCGGTCCGGCTTGGCTCGGACATGGGTGAATTCTTCATGCCGTACCCCGGCATGCGGATCAACCAGGACAGCACCCCGCTCAACGCCAACGGGATATCCGGCAGCGCGTCGTACTACGAGGTCAAGTTCAGCGATCCGGCCAAGCCGAACGGCCAGATCTGGACGGGCGTGATCGGCGCGCCGGCGACCAACGCCAGCCCACCCCAGCGCTGGTTTGTGGTGTGGCTCGGGACCGCGAACGACCCGGTGGACAAGGGCGCGGCCAAGGCTCTCGCCGAGTCGATCCAGCCCTGGAACCCGCCGGCGGCCCCGGCTCCCGCTCCAGGAGCTCCGGCGCCGGGCGCTCCGGCCCCGGGTGCACCCGCTCCAGAGGCGCCGGGTGCACCGGCTCCTGCTCCGGCGCCGGGCCAGGCCCCCGCCGGAGAAGTCACCCCGACGCCCACACCCACGCCACAGCAGACCTTGCCCGCTTAGACCGCAGTTCCGGGGGTTAAGGAGACCCGTATGGATGTCATGGCAGCTACCGAATACCTTGCCCGCTCAACGACGCTGACCAGCGTCGGCTGGATCGGCTACATCATCATCGGGGGTATCGCGGGCTGGATCGCCGGCAAGATCGTCAAAGGCGGCGGATCCGGGATCCTGATGAACATCGTGATCGGCATCGTGGGCGCGCTGATCGGCGGCTTCTTACTGAGCTTTTTCGTCGACACCGCCGCCGGCGGTTTCTGGTTCACCTTGTTCACCGCCATCCTGGGCTCGGTGATCCTGCTCTGGGTGGTCGGCATGGTGCGCAGGACCTAACCGTCCGCGGCATGATGGGGTGATGGCCGCGGCGGCGAACACCAAAAGCATGACCGCGTGGCGGGTGCGCCGGCCCGGTCCCATGAAAACTGGCCCGCTCGAGCGGGTTACCGCCGACGTGCCGCGTCCAGGGCCGTCCGAGCTGCTGGTGGCCGTGCATGCGTGCGGGGTGTGCCGCACGGACCTGCACGTCACCGAGGGCGATCTGCCCGTCCACCGCGAACGGGTCACCCCGGGTCATGAGGTGGTGGGGGAGGTCATCGAAGTCGGTGGTGAGGCCGGTGACGGGTTCAGCGTGGGGGACCGCGTCGGCATCGCGTGGCTTCGCCACACCTGCGGCGTATGCAAGTACTGCCGTCGAGGCAATGAGAACCTGTGTCCGGAGTCCCGCTACACCGGCTGGGACGCTGACGGCGGATACGCCGAATTCGCCACGGTCCCTGCGGCGTTCGCGCACCACCTACCGAGCGGCTACAGCGACAGCGAGCTCGCGCCGTTGTTGTGCGCCGGCATCATTGGCTACCGGTCGCTGCTGCGCGCCCAGCTACCACCCGGTGGGCGGTTGGGCCTCTACGGCTTTGGCGGCAGCGCCCACATCACCGCGCAGGTCGCATTGGCGCAGGGCGCCGAGGTGCACGTGATGACCCGCGGAGCCGAGGCGCGCGAGCTGGCGCTGGAACTCGGCGCCGCGTCGGCGCAAGGCGCCGCCGATCCGCCGCCGGTGCCGCTGGACGCCGCGATCCTATTCGCCCCGGTCGGTGATCTGGTGCTGCCCGCGCTGGAGGCGCTGGACCGTGGCGGGACATTGGCAATCGCCGGGATTCACCTGTCCGATATCCCGCCCCTGAACTACCAGCGTCACTTGTTCCAGGAGCGTCAGATCCGGTCGGTGACGTCGAACACCCGCGCCGATGCGCGCGAGTTCCTCGACTTTGCGGCCAACCATCACATCGAGGTCACCACGCCGGAATACCCGCTCGGACAAGCCGACCGCGCGCTGACCGACCTCAGCGAAGGGCGCATCGCCGGCGCGGCGGTGCTGCTGGTGTGACCAGCCTCAGGCCAGGTGCCAAACCAGGGCGGCGGCCAGCGCGCCCATCCCGTTCAGTGACCAATGCAACGCAATTGGCGCGATCAGGCTGCCGCTGCGCCGGCGCAGCCAGCTGAAGACAAATCCGGCTGCCCCGGTGGCCAGCACCGCCATCGTGACCCCGGCCAGCATCCCGACGACGCCGCCGCCGAACAGCCGGGTGAAGCCGACGTTGCCGCTCGTCAGGCCCAACGACGTCGCGACGTGCCAAAGGCCGAACAGCAGCGAACCCGCCAGCGCGACACCGCGAAATCCCCAGGCTCGATTCAGGGTGCCGTGCAGCACGCCGCGAAAGGCCAGCTCCTCGGGGATGACGGTTTGCAGCGGAATGATGACCATCGAGGCGATCAGCGCGCCGGAAATCGTCGCGTAGTGATGGTTCAGGAACATCGGCCGAGTCATCGGCAGCAGCACGCCGACCGCGATGACCGAGCCCACGACGGTCACGGCGGCCAGTGCATAACCCAGCCCGGACTTCCAATGTTCGCGGCCCAGGCCCAGCTCGGCCCAGTCCAGACCGTTGCACCGCACCAGGATCACCAACCCGACGGCGGCGGCCGGCACGGTGGCGACGCTCGCCCACGGCGTGGTGAAGTGCGCGATCAGGTTCGTCAGGACCAGCACGACGACGACGAACGCGATATCGACATAGATGCGGAACCGGTGCAGCGCCGAGAGCTGCGACACCAGCGGGTGGGTGTCAGCGGCTTCAGTCGCAGTGGTCGCGTCGAGCATTCGGCAAGTTTACCCGCAGACCGCGGGCGACCCGCTCACTCCGCGTTCGATGCGACGCGGCGGCGCGCGTACTCCTTGAGCTCTGCCGACAGCCCGTCCGCCACCAACAGCCGGGGAAGCAGCTCCGGTTCGGACATTCGGGCGCGAAAGACCAGACCGATGGTCACGTCGTGACCGGGGCGGTGATCGATTGTGATCGCGTCGCCGGCGCGCACGGTTCCGGGCGAAATCACCCGTAAGTAGGCGCCGGGTTTACCCGCCTGGATGAAGGTTTTGATCCAGTGGTTCAAATTCAGGAATGCCTGGAACGTCCGGCACGGGGTCCGGGGCGCGGAGACTTCCAGTAGCAAGCCGTCGGCGCCGATGCGCCAACGTTCACCGATCCGCGCCGCAGTCACATCGATGCCCGAGGTGGTCAGATTCTCGCCGAAGTTTCCGTTGGCGAGTGTGCGCTTGAGTTGAATCTCCCAAGCGTCTAGGTCTTCGCGCGCATAGACGTAGACGGCCTGGTCGTCACCGCCGTGGAACTTCTGGTTGCCGATGGTGTCGCCGACCAGTCCACTGCCCACACCACCGTGCATCGGCCCGGGTGCCCGCACCATGATCGGCTCGGTGGCCGCCACTTTGTCGATGCCCGTCACCTTCGATAGCGCGTGCGGATCCGGATTCGTTCGCACTCGAGCCAGGTTGACCGACAGAACACTCGCCACGGTCTCCACCGTAGTGCCAATGTTTCCTACACACGAGTCCGCGGTGACGGCGCCGAAGCTGCGCTGACGGTCAGCGAAACCACCGCCGGAGCGCCGTGGACGCTGACTCGATGACCTACCCGCGGGCCTCCCACGTCCAGTTGGCGATCTGCGGGTCGTCCTCGCCGTGCTCGCGGGTGTAGCGGCGCGCGGCCAGCCGCGCATCCACCATTCGCTGACGTAGCACGGCGGCCCGGCTGGCCAGCCCGTCCACCCGGTCGACGACGTCCATGACCAGGTGGAAGCGGTCGAGGTCGTTGAGCATCACCATGTCGAACGGCGTCGTCGTGGTGCCGCGTTCCTTGAATCCGCGCACATGGAGTCGAGCGTGACCGGCGCGGCGGTAGGTGAGCCGGTGGATCAGCCACGGGTAGCCGTGGTAGGCGAAGATGATCGGCTTGTCGCGGGTGAACAGCGCGTCGAATTCCTTGTCGGGCAACCCATGTGGGTGCTCGGAGTCCGGCTGCAGGCGCATCAGGTCGACAACGTTGACCACCCGCACCCGCAGGTCGGGCAGCTCGCGGCGCAGGATGTCGGCGGCGGCCAGCGTCTCCAGCGTCGGGACGTCCCCGGCGCAGGCCAGCACCACATCGGGCTCAGCCCGCTCAGATCCGGCGGTGCTGGCCCACTGCCAGATGCCCAGCCCCCGGGTGCAGTGCAGGATCGCGTCACCCATCGACAGGTAGGACAGCGCGGGCTGCTTGCCGGCGACGATGATGTTGATGTAGTCGCGGCTGCGCAGGCAGTGGTCGGCCACCGATAGCAACGTGTTGCCGTCCGGCGGCAGATAGACCCGTACCACCTCGGCACGCTTGTTGACGGCCACGTCGATGAACCCGGGATCTTGATGCGATGCGCCGTTGTGGTCCTGTCGCCACACATGCGAGCTCAGCAGGTAGTTCAGCGACGCGATCGGCCGCCGCCAGGCCAGCTCGCGGCTGGTGGACAGCCATTTGGCGTGCTGATTGAACATCGAGTCGACGATGTGCACGAACGCCTCGTAGCAGTTGAACAGGCCGTGACGCCCGCTCAGCAGGTAGCCCTCCAGCCAGCCCTGGCACAGGTGTTCGGAGAGCACCTCCATGACGCGGCCGTCGGGGGCCAGGTGATCATCGTCGGGCGTGGTCTGGGATAGCCAGACCCTGTCGGTCGACTCGAATACGGCCGACAGCCGGTTGGAGGCGGTCTCGTCGGGACCCATAAGGCGGAAGCGGTCGACGTTGCGGGTGATCACGTCCCGCAGAAAGGTTCCCAACACACGGGTGGCCTCATGGGTCGTGACGGCTGGTTCGGCCACCTCCACCGCGTAGTTGCGGAAGTCCGGCAGGTCCAGTTCGCGCAACAACAGGCCGCCGTTGGCGTGCGGGTTGGCGCTCATCCGCCGGTCACCGGCGGGCGCGAGCGCTCGCAGTTCCGGCCACAGCGCGCCGTTTTCGTCGAACAGCTCCGAGGGCCGGTAGCTGCGCAGCCACTCTTCGAGCTGCGCACGGTGCTCTGGGTTCTCGTGCGTCTCGGCAAGCGGAACCTGGTGTGAGCGCCAGGTGCCCTCAACGTGCTTGCCGTCCACCACCTTCGGTCCAGTCCAGCCTTTCGGAGTGCGCAGCACGATCATCGGCCACACCGGCCGCTCGGTCTGATCCGAATCGCGCGCCGCGCGCTGAATAGCCGCGATGTCGTCGAACACGTCGTCCAACGCGGCGGCCAGTTGCTGGTGCACGGAGGCCGGGTCGTCTCCGGCGACCGTGATCGGCCGGTAGCCGTAACCGCGCAACAGCGATTCCAGTTCGGCGTGCGGGATGCGGGCCAGGACGGTCGGATTCGCGATCTTGTATCCGTTGAGATGCAGGATCGGCAACACCGCGCCGTCGACGGCCGGGTTGAGGAACTTGTTTGAGTGCCAGCCGGCCGCCAGCGGTCCGGTCTCGGCCTCGCCGTCGCCGATGACACACGCGACCACCAGGTCGGGGTTGTCAAAGGCGGCGCCGTAAGCATGCACCAGGGCGTAACCGAGTTCACCGCCTTCGTGGATGGACCCCGGCGTCTGGGCGGCGACGTGGCTGGGTATGCCGCCCGGAAAGGAGAACTGGCGGAACAGCTTTCGCATCCCGTCGGTGTTTTCGCCGATTCCCGTGTACACCTCGCTGTAGGTGCCTTCCAGATAGGCGTTGGCCACCAGTCCCGGGCCGCCGTGACCGGGCCCGGTGACGTAGATGACATTGGCGTCGCGGGCGCGGATGATCCGGTTCAGATGCGCGTAGATGAGGTTGAGCCCGGGCGTGGTGCCCCAGTGTCCCAGCAGCCGGGGTTTGACGTGCTGGGCCGACAGCGGTTCGGCCAGCAGTGGGTTGTCCAGCAGATAGATCTGCCCGACCGACAGGTAGTTGGCAGCGCGCCAGTACGCGTCGATGAGGGCCAGTTCGTCGTCGGAAAGGATTGCCGGAGCAGTCGTCGTTGCGGTTTCGGGGCTCATTCGTCTGATTGTCCGCGCCCGCGGTGAACGGCGCGCTGCGCGCTGCTTACTCTTCGCCCCGGGCCCGAGCCTCGTACGCCTTGCGCTTCTCGACGTCGACGTCGTTGGTGAAGACGTGCTCGCCGCCCAGCGCTCGGTTCAGCCCCTCGGCCAGCGCGCGGGGCATGAACCGCTGCGACACGACCATCGCGCCGGCCGCCTTGGTGACCCGCACCTTCGGCTTGGGGTGGACCACCAGCCCGACAATCGCATCGGCGATATCGGTGGGCTCGGCGTTCTTGAAACCCTTGGCCCCGTGGGTGCCCGCGGTGAGTTCCGTGTTGACGAACGTCGGCAACACCGCCGAGAACTTCACACCGGCCGCGCGGTACTCCAGCCTCGCCGAGTCGGTGAACGCGACCACCGCGTGCTTGCTGGCGCAGTAGGTGGCCAGCCCGACGGCGTAGAGCTCTCCGGCCAGCGACGCGACGTTGATGACGTGCCCGGATCCGCGGGGAACCATGCGCTGGGCCGCCAGCTTGCTGCCCAGGATCACGCCGTAGACGTTGATGTCCAGAATGCGCCGGGTGACCGCGTCCGGTTCGTCGATGATCCGGCCGACGGGCATGATGCCGGCGTTGTTGACCAGGACGTCGATCGGGCCGAGCTGGCGCTCCACCTGGTCGAGGAAATCCGAAAATGACTCCCGGTCGGTGACATCGAGTTTGCCGTAGACGTCGAGCCCGAGCTCGCCGCCCGATTCCTTCACCTTGGCCTCGTCGACGTCGCCGATCGCGACCTTGGCGCCCAAATTGTGCAGTGCGGTCGCGGTGGCCAATCCGATTCCGCGCGCGCCGCCAGTGATCACGATGACTTTGCCGCGGACCTTGACGCCGATCGATGCCGTGTCTGCCATTCGGTTAGCACAGCACTCGACGTCGTGCCGCGCAAATAGGCCCGGTGTGCGGCGCACCGGTCAGAAGATATGAAGTATTGCGGTACTCAAGACAGCGGATCGGCGCGGCGTGATGATCAGTCGATGACCGATACAGCCAGGGCAGACCGGCCGATGCCGGACGTCGACGTCGTCGTTGTAGGCGCAGGTATCGCGGGCCTGTATCTCGCCTACCGCCTGAGCCGCGCCGGATACCGATTGCGCGTGTTCGAAGCGGGCGACGACCTCGGCGGCACGTGGTACTGGAATCGGTATCCGGGTGCGCGGGTCGACGTGCCCAGCGTCGACTACATGCTCAGCTTCGATCCCGACTGGCAGCGGGACTGGCAATGGTCGGAGAAGTACGCCACCCAGCCGGAGATCCTGCGCTATCTGAACCACGTCGCCGACAAGCACGACCTGCGGCGCCACCTCACCTTCTCGACGCGAGTGCAGCAGGCACGCTGGGACGACGACGCATCGCTATGGCACGTCAGCACCGACCGCGGCGACGAGGTCACCTCCCGTTTCGTCGTGATGGCCACAGGTTGTCTGTCCATGCCCAAGCAAGCCGAGGTCGACGGGCTCGAGCGGTTCGCCGGGGAGGTCTACTTCACCAGCCGCTGGCCGCACGAGCCAGTTGATTTCACGGACAAGCGGGTGGCGGTGATCGGCACGGGTTCCTCTGGCGTTCAATCGATTCCGGTCATCGCCCAGGAGGCGCGCGAGCTGGTGGTGTTTCAGCGCACCCCGAATTTCTCGATCCCGGCGCGCAATGGTCCGTTGTCGCCCGAGAAGCTCGCGCAACTGGCGAATGAGGCGGAATACCGCGCGGCGGCGCGGGTGTCGTGGGGCGGCATTCCGGGGGAACGCAGCATCGTCCCGACATTCAGCGTCTCGGAGTCCGAACGACAAGAACGCTTTGAGCACGCCTGGGAGGGTGGCCTGCTGTTCGAGACGTTCACCGTTTTCGCCGATGTGCTGAGCAATCCCGCGGCCAACCACGAGTTCGCCGAGTTCTTCCGCAACAAGATCCGCTCCATCGTCGACGATCCGCAGACGGCGGCCGATCTCTGCCCAACCGATCACCCCATCGGGACGAAACGGCCCTGCCTGGACACGAACTATTACGCCACCTACAACCTGCCGCACGTGCGCCTGGTCAACGTCCGGAAACATCCGATCCGACAGGTCACGGAAACCGGCATCGACACCGCCGACGAGTCATTCACCTTCGACGCGATCGTCTTCGCCACCGGTTTCGACGCCGTGACGGGTGCGATAACGGCCGTCGACTTCAGGGGCCGTAACGACTTGTCGCTGAAGGACAAATGGGCGAACGGGCCGCACACCTACCTCGGCTTGACCACGGTCGGCTTTCCCAATCTGTTTTTCATCACCGGTCCCGGGAGCCCCTCGGTGCTGTCGAACATGGCCGTGTCGATCGAACAGCACGCGGACTGGGTGCTCGACTGCCTCGGTCACCTGAGCGCATCCGGTTTCGATGTCATCGAGCCCACCGAAATGGCCGAGGCCGGGTGGACGCAACACGTCAACGACTGCGCCGACATCACCCTCTACCCGGCGGCGAACTCCTGGTACATGGGCGCCAATGTGCCCGGCAAACCACGGGTTTTCCTGCCCTACTGCGCGGGCGTCGACTTCTACCACCTCAGCTGCGACGACGTGGTCGCCCGCGATTACCTCGGCTTCACGCTGTCTGGTTCCAACGGCTCACGGTGCAACGACGGAGTGGTCCGCCGGTTGCAACCGGACGTCGAGATGATCCTCAACGAGGCGGCGGCGCTGAATCTGCCGCCGATGGAATCGATGCCCGTGGCAGATGCCCGCGCGTTGTACACACAGATGTCGGTGGCTTTACGGCCGGGGCCGGATGTCGGCGAGATCGTTGACGGTGCGCTGCCCGGCGCCACAGGCGATTTGGCGTACCGGCTGTACCGACCGCCGACCCCGGGCCCGCACCCGATCGTCGTGTACTTCCATGGCGGCGGCTACGTTCTGGGCGACGCCATCGCGGATGATCCGCTGTGCCGGGACCTTTGCGTGCGCAGCGACGCGGTCGTCATCTCGGCGGACTACCGCCACGCGCCCGAGCACCGATTCCCCGCGGCGGTCGATGACGCCGTGGCCGCGGTGCAATGGGTCGCCGACAACGCCCAGGCGCTCGGCGGCAGACCGGGGCAGCTCGCGGTGTGTGGCTGGAGTGCGGGCGGCGGGCTTGCGGCGGTGGTATGCCGGTTGGCGCGGGACCTGGGCGGACCGAACATCGTCGGGCAGGTGTTGTTGACGCCGTGCACGTCCGGCGACACGGCGCGCGCATCCTTCGCCGAGAATGCGGACGGCTATGGGCTCACGACGCCGCTGGTCAAGTGGTTCTACGACCACTACATCGACGTGGCGGATCGAAGCGATCCCCGCTTCGCACCCTTACGTGCCGTCGACCTGTCCGGGCTGCCGCCGGCCGTGGTGGTGACGGCCGAGTTCGATCCCCTGCGCGACGACGGTGCGGCCTACGCCGGCGCGCTCAAAGCCGCCGGTGTCCCGACGGAGTATGTCCGCGCGCGCGGCCACACCCACCAGTCGCTGGCGATGGTGGACGTGGTCATCTCAGGCGCACAGATACGCGCACGGATGGGGGAAGCGTTGCGCCGCTTCTTTGTGGCGACGCGCACGCCCGAACCTGCTTCCTGAGAGTGCTGCCGCGTCACCAAATAGACCACATATGAGGGTCTCAAAAGATAGTCGCAGCTCGGTGCCACCAGCGCCGCGAAAGCGGAGGGTGTGTGGCATTTGGTGGCGCGCTACCTAGGACGCTGCTGATGTAGTGCCCTCTGCGGGGCGGGTTGCCGGTGTGGTTGGTGTGCCCGAAGTGGTGTGTGGTGGACGGCATTGTTGGTCGAGGTGCTGGTACTGCCTGGCGGTCGGGTCCGG
>NZ_JBKQQD010000430.1:0-22776 GCF_052144515.1 Mycobacterium sp.
CGCCGTTCGGCATCACCGCCAGCCTGGGAGTCGCCCGCCTTCCTCTGAAGTCCGTCTCAGTCCTCGGCTGCGAGACGATCGACGATCTGATCACCATCGCCGATGCCGCAATGTATGACGCGAAACGGTCCGGCGGCAACCAGATCCGGGAGGTTACCGCGACATAGCATCGAGAGGCGGCCGGAACATGCGGTTGCTGCCCAGTGTCAGCACTCCAGCTGCCACGGGATGTGCCTTCTTGGTGGAGCTGCCGGGAATCGAACCCAGCCCAAAAATCTCGCTGCCCTGCGAAAACCTCGAATTTGACGACGCGAAACGACGCGAAAGTACGCGAAACGACCTGCGGATACGCGAAGGGTGTTGATGGCATCAACACGCACCGGGCGTAATAACGGGAAGACCGGTCCGACTGGTAAACCACCCGCCCCGGTTTAGTCGACACCTCACTATCGAGCAGTCAAGAGTTCTGGCGCAGGAAGCCTTGGACGACGTTCGACGTTGCTGCATCGACCCGCTATTCGTACGGCAGGATGGAATCGTGGGGAAGGGTGCACGTCTTCGAGACCGGAGGACAAAAGGCCATATCAAGGTCGACGATGCAGCAGCAGTAATCGCTGCGGTCCAGTCTTGGGCGAACCAGGTACGAGGAACCGGTCCCCGTGGCCAGTGGATACAGGATGTAGCACGGTTCATATTCGAGAAGTGGACCGACAGCCCGGTCGTCCTGCGCGTCGACAGCGAGTTCGCAGGTGCGCTTGTGAACTCAAATACCGATGTCGAGCTGGTCCCTGACTGGTTGGAACGGTTCCCGTTCAACGCCATCGCTTACAGCCTTGCCACCCCACTATCGCTCGATGACGGCCACCGATTGTGCCATTACCTCGGCATGGTCGTAACGGGCATCAACAACGTCCGGTACGGGGCGACGAGCGCTCCTCCACCGATAATCCGACCGGACGGACAACGGTTCGAACCCGCTGAGGGTGCGGTGTTCACACGCTACGTCGACATCCCCACTGGGCAGGGCGTTCGATGCATCTGGGTGTTCAAGGAGGACGGCGATCCAAACCCACAGCTGCAGAGTGTCACGTTCCCACTGCGCGGCGTTTGTGCCAACGACGCGACGTTGGCTGACCTAATCGATGTCCAGATCGCATTTGCAAACGAGGTGGGGCAATCGGAGGGTGAAGAATTACCCGTACTCATTCCGTTGTCGTTGTCGCTGCTGCTTTACACCGCCGGAACAGACCCGGAAATCGACTGGCCCCCCGCGCAACAGATTACGCGACCCCACCAGATCCGTGATTCCATAATCGGCAACCTCGGGTGGCGAACTGGTGCATCGCTGAGGCAGCAGCGCAAGCGCCCGTCCGGTGCGGGTGAAGCGGAGGGAAGCCCCGGTCTCGGCGGCTGGCGACTCCCGCCGCATATCCGCAAGGCTCACTGGCACCGGGTGCGCATCGTTGAGCGCGACAAGATGGGCAACGCAATCGGGAGCCGCGACGGCATCGAGGACATCGACTGGCACTACGAACTGCGTTGGTATCCACCAACTCCCGTGAACGCCGTTGGCGGCGTTGCGCCAACTGTTCGAGAACCATGATCACCGCCTGCAGCGACTATCATTCCTGCCAAGACCGCTGGAACGAGTGAACGCCCGCCCACAAACCCATCGGGCGAGCCGAGCGTGGAGTCGACTTGCGACCCCTTGACCCCCAGTCAGAAATTCGGCGTGTCCCGGTGTGCATCGGTGTCTTTTTCCGCAGCTCACAGCCGTGTGTGCACCTCGGTGCACACTGGTGGACCAGATCCAATTGGGGTCAGAATTGGGGCTGATTCGGGCCAGCGCGTTGAGGGCGGAGCGTCCAACGCCTTGGGACCCAGAGGTCGGCGGACGTCGCCAGCAATGATAGCCACCTCCGTCTTGGCCAGCCCCACCCAGCCGCCAACACCACAGTTATCCGATTTCCAGCAACCTCACCCGATTTGGTCCGTCACCGACTCATATGGGCGCAAGCTGCAGTAATGCAGCGGATGTGGCGCAATCGCGAGACGGCTGACCTCAAAACTTCGGCTCCGCATCGCGGGTCGTATGCGCCCACCGATGCTACCAACGCGATCAATTAGGAGGTTGTGTAGCAATGGATTTCGCAATATTACCACCGGAAATCAACTCGGGGCGGATGTATGCCGGTCCCGGGTCAGGACCAACGCTGGCCGCCGCGGCAACCTGGGACGGGCAAGCCAGCGAGTTGCACTCGTTGGCGGCCTCCTATGGATCAGTGATCTCGGGGCTGACCGCTGGGCCCTGGCGTGGCCCCGCATCGGCGGCGATGGCGGCCGCGGCCGGTCCCTACGTGACGTGGATGAGAACCACCGCCACGCAGGCCGAGCAGACGGCCACCCAGGCCAAAGCGGCGGCGGCCGCCTACGAGGTGGCATTTGCGGCGACGGTGCCCCCGCCAGTGATCGCGGCCAACCGCGCCCAGTTGACGGCGCTGGTGGCGACCAACCTATTCGGTCAAAACACCCCCGCGATCGCGGCCACCGAGACCCACTACGCCGAGATGTGGGCACAAGATGCCGCTGCGATGTACGGCTACGCGGGCATATCGGCGTCCGCGACAACGCTGACGCCGTTCACGCCCCCACCGCAGAGCACCAACCCTGGCGGGCTCGGCGGCCAAGCTGCCGCGCTCGCCCAAGCCACCGCCACACCGGTCGCGACCAACACACAGACGATGCTGGCGCAGCTGACCTCCGCCGTGCCCACGGCCCTAAAGGGGCTCGCCGCTCCCTTGTCCTCCACGTCGGCGGCCGGACTTCCCGTAATCCCGCAGAGCCTGGCCGGAATCCTGCAGACCCTGGGCATGAGCCTGTTATCCCCTTCGACCATATTGGAGCCCTCGGCATTGGGTCTCGGGTCGTCTGAATTGACCACGGCGTCAGGGGCATGGGCAAAGACGCGGCCCAAGGCGACGACGAGATGCAGGCCGCCCAGGATGAAATTGGCTTGGATCAGAAGGCACTTACCAAGCAAATTACCGGCATGTAGGGTCAAATTAGCCGGTTCGACCAGTTGGGCGCGGCAGGGTCAGCGGGCTCAGCCGGTCTTGGGCCAGGCGGCCTCGGTCGGAGCGTTGTCGGTACCGCCGGGCTGGACCGCGGCGACCCCGGCGATCAGGCTGGCCGCGGTGGCGTTGCCAGGCCTCGGTGCCGCCCCAGAAGTCTTCGCAGGCAGCCCAGGGAGCCTATTCAGCCAAATGGCCCTGGCAAGTATGGCCGGGCGGGCGATCGGAGGCTCGGTTAGCCCGGGCCACCGGGAACGCATCGGGGCGACTACTCGTGCATGCCCGGCGCCCACACCCAAGTCGCCCGGCGGCCCCACTACGGGGATCGCCGAGATGCGCGAAGTCACTGAACTTCTATGCAAACTCGGCTCACTCCGCGACTCGGGGATTCTCACCGGCGAGGAATTTAACGAGCAGAAGCGACGCCTTCTGGATACCGCCCCGGCATCCCTCTGACAATTTTCGTTTGTCGTCCGCCAGCGCGCGGCGATCTATTTAAGGGACCGGATGTTCGGACGGACAACTTCGAACGCCAAACACAGTTCGGCCACATCGTTTGGCCGCGCATGAGATCAGCTGACGGCCGGTCGTTTCTGGACCGAGATTCGAGACTCTCGTATGTCTATTTTGAGACCCCGTTCAGTTCTGCTCGCACTTGGTCGATGTGGTCGTAGGTGAAGGTCGCCAACGCGGCGGTCGCGATGTCCACTGTGTGTCGTCCCGCTATCGCCATTGCTCGGTCCATTGGCGGCCGTCCCAGTGGCGCTGCCGTCGGGCATCGCCCGGGTCCGGGTACCAGCCGGGCGGTGGCAAAGTCGGCGCCAACCGCTGCTGGCGGGCGGCCTTGCGCTCCCGGAAGTACGCCGCCTCTTCTTGTCGTGCCGCGACAGAACGGGTGATGGCCCTTGCGATAAGCACACACACCGTAGTCGTTACGAAAACGCACGCGAGGAACGCAAAGTAATTACGGTACCAGCCCCAGTCATATCGACCCTGCGCAAATATCATGATCGCGACGATGCCCGCGATCGGGACAAGCAAATATGTCGCCCTGTAGTACCGCCGCAAGATTAAGATCCCTGCGGTCCACAATGGCGGAACGAAGGCCGCCAGGACATATGGATCTACAAAGTTCCCAGCAGCGCCGTATGTGATCGGGCCGACCGACACTCGAGGTCCACAGTCGGGGTATGGCCCAGCACTCGTGCAGACCCAACGGCTTGTGGTTGTCAGACAGGCCAGCACGGTCAGGATGGCCGCGATCGCGAGCACCATGACGCCGACTGCCATCCGGATTCTCGGTCGCGGTGTGCGGCTGCGCCGCGCTGACGGGGGGTCCTTAGGCAGGCAGACCGTGTTCATGATCATGTCGGCGATCGTCTGCCGTTTGGCGGTGAGCAGCGGCAGCAGGTAGCCGACGCCGAAGATGATCGAGTCGATGACGTGCGCGAAGTAGCGCACAATCGACAATCCGAAGCCGATGGGCTGGCCGTCGCGTTCATCGACCACCTTGAACTTCAGCACCGACTTGCCGATGGTCGAGCCGGTGGTTCCTTGACGGTAGCCCCAATTCCAGATCAAGTACGCCAGTATCACCAGAGTAAGGATCGCCTGAACGATGCCTTCCAGGCGTGTCGAGCCACCCGCCGCGCCGATGATCAGTCCGCCGCCGAGGCCGAGGATCGCGAAGAGGATCAGGTACACAATTTGGTCGACGATGAAGGCGCCGACACGCCTGATCCAGGACGCATAGGCCTCCGTCGGCAGGTCATCGACCGGTTGGCCTGGGGGCGGCGGCCACACCGCGCCCGGCGTAGGCGATTGAGAGCCCCCGGGCGGCGGGGGTGGCGGGTAACTGCCGGACTGAACAGGCGGTTGTTCGGTCATTGGCGGAGCCTTCCACTGACGAGGTGAGTCAGACTGGGTAACGATGACCCTAGGTGCCCATGGCACGCTACGTGGCCGAATAACCGCCAGTTCCGCATGAGCACGGCATTAATCATTGATATTGAAGTGTCCTTCGCACGTCCGGCGCCACCATCAGCTAAGAGCGGTCTCGCAGGCGGCGCGCCGGTCTCGGTCGGACCCGGGCGAGACGAAGTTTTGAGACCCTCATATCTCGTCTATTCCGAGACAGCGTTCAGTTCTGCTCGGGCCTGGTCGATTTGGTCGTAGGCGTAGGTCACCATGGCGGCGGTGCTCATCGTCTCGCCCTGGCGGGCGAGCGAGTCGTAGGTCGCCTCGCCGAGGACATCGCGGAGGTGGGCGATCACGCTGCTGAGTTGGGGGACTGTCGGCCCGGTGAGGGGATCGAGTGCGAAACCGGCGATGGTGGCTGCCGGTTCGAGGCGGTCGAGGAAGACCGCGAGAGTTGCCAGGGGGCCACGGATGTAGGCGACGTGGCCTGAGTCGTAGAAGTTGCCGATGGCCAGAGTGATGTGATCGAGTGCCGCCAGCGGGTCGCGGTGTTCGGGCTCAAGCTGAGACAAACCGGTCGCCAGATGTGATTCGACGAAGCGGTTGCCGCTGTCTCGGGCGATCACCAGACCCCGGCGCAGGGCTTCCATCGCGCGGACGGGATCAGCATCGCCGAAGGCCCCGCCGTAGGCGTTCAGCGCGTACGCGAGCGCAAAGGGGTTGTGGGTGGCTTCGGCGGCTTCGATCAGCCCATTCGCGGCGGCCCGCGCCTCCTCACCGGCCCCGGCGACCCACAGTGCGAGGACCAGCGATGCCCGGGTGAGTGCATGGGTGTCGCGGCCGCGTGCGAGCTGGGCGCGACACCACTCGACCATTCGCTCGGGCTGGCCGATGACCAGGTACACACCGCCGAGCCCGCCCTCGAGGCCGAACGGCACCTCGCCGCCATTGGCGATCACCGTCTGGGCGGCGTCGCTGTAGCCGACAGCGGCCTCGATCCGTCCGGGCATCCAGCACTGCGCCGCCATCACGTACAGCAACCCGAGTCGGGGATGGTCGACGGCGCGGGCGGACTCGATGCCGACAGGAGACCCCGATCCCGTCCTGGCCAACGACCACCACCTGGCCGACACCGACGACGTACCCGTAGAGCGCCGGAGGCCGAAAGTCCCTAGCCGCCTGCCCGCCGATGACGTGACGATGAGCGGCGTAGGCAACCATGAAAGCGGGCCCGCGCCGGATGGCTTCAGCACCCTGCCCGGCGCGCGTCTGATCTCGGCCTGACGAGAGCCGTCAGAATCACTCATCAGGATTTCGTGGCGAAGGTGTCGAGCAATGCACACTTGTATGCGCATGACTCTACCGGATCCGGAGTTTGCTTGCTGAAATGCTTAGCACTATCTAACAGTGAAATTCCCAGATCGTGCATTTGCTACAGGTTTGTTCTAATTTACCTACAGAAACGCGGCTATAAGTCGCCAAGTCGGGAGCCAAGAGCCAGCACGGCAGCCCGTGCACCGTCCTGGGAGCCGTGACCATAGGTATCGCCGGTAACGCTGATCGATGAATGCCCGAGCAGGTCAGCCACTTGGCGAATGTGGACCCCAGACTCAAGCCAGGCGACCGCAGCACTATGCCGCATAGTGTGCACACCGATACCCTCGACAGCTGCCTTCCTCGCAGCAATCTCGATGGTTCGCAGGAGATTGCGAGGGTCGACGGCCTCCCCCAACTCGGTGGCGAACAGCAGGCCGTGGTCCTGCCACTGGTTGGCAGCACGCATACGCTCCTCGAGCTGTGCCTTGCGGTGTGCCCGCAGCATCGCCACCGTGGCTGGCGTCAGCGGAATCTCACGTCGGGATCGTTGGGTCTTGGGCTCGGAGATGACGAGCTTGCCCTGTACGCGGTTGAGGGTGCCGACAACTTTCACCAGACCAGCGTCAAGGTTGACGTGCTCCCAGCGCAGCCCGAGTACTTCACCCCGGCGCATACCGGTTGCGGCGATCAGCGCCACGGCCGGGTAGTACCGCAGGCCCTGAGCGGCCTTCAGCACGGCGGAAACCTCCTTGGTGTCCAAGTACCTGGCCTCGGTCTGTTCGATGCCGGGGCGGCGCACTGCGGCGGCGGGGTTGCGGGCCAGCAGGCCATCGCGCACGGCACCGTCGAGCGCGCGCCGCAAGATCGTGTAGACCTGCCTGACGGTCGAGTCGGATAGTGCCCGTACCGGCTCGGGGTTGGGATTATCCACGGTGCGCTTGCCGGGCTTGGACCTGGCGCGCATGACCAGGATTAGGCCCTCGATGTGTGAGGGCCGCAACCGATCCAGCCGGGTGGCACCGAACGGCTCGGGCTCCAAGTGGTTGCGGGCGAGGTTGGCGTACAGCTCCTTGGTGCTTGCCCTGCGATCCGATGCCGCCAGGGTGGTCTCCCGCCAATGCCGCAACCAGTCGGCGAGGGTGAGCGAGGCGTCCCTGGGCGGCTGGCCCTCGGCGATGCGGTCTTGCACCTTGTCCAGCTCGGCAAGCGCTGCCTTCTGGCTGCCCGCATACACCGAGACACGTTTGCGTACTCCGGTGTCCGGATCCAGGTAGCTCAGCCGTGCTTCCCAGCGCCCGTCACGCCGCTGCCGTACTGATCCCTCGGAGTTTGCCCGGCGCTTCGCCACGGACACATTCTAATTCCTGGTTGGGGTAGCAATTGGGGTCACACCCTATCTTGCGGGTGGTTGCCAGAGGCGAAGATACCCTCTGACCTGCGTCGGGCTGACAGGATTTGAACCTGCGACCACTTGACCCCCAGTCAGCCAGAGACTGACTTGAGGTGTCTCTGACTGTATCCAAGATCCCGCTCAGCTGGGAAAACGATCCCTGCCTGTCGCTCAGGGTCCCACGGTATTTGCCATTCCGTGTGACAGCGTCGTGACAATCTCTCAGTCGGGCCAGAATGAGTCGACACCGGTGCCAGTCGACGTGCTTTACCCGAGCCCGTAAACCACGGCTCCTTGTGCGAGGACCGATTGATCCCCACGCAGACTGAGCCGCTCGCCCACTGATCGGAACAACGCCAAAGAACTGCTTTGGCCGCGTGGCAACTTTGTCGAGAGCAGCTGCGACCGGGAGGTGTAGTGACGGCGTCATCAATCAATCTCAGTTACGGTGCGACCCTGCATGAGATGCCAACCGCCGACGGTATGTTGCGTTATCACGAGGCCGGAGAAGGCCCGGTACTGCTGTTCCTGCACGGATCGGGACCTGGGGTTACCGGATGGCGCAATTTTCGCGGTGTTCTCCCCTTTTTCGCCGAGCGCTTTCGCTGTCTCGTCCTGGAGTTCCCCGGATTCGGCGTCAGCGACGACTTCGGTGGCCACCCCATGGTCACCGCCCATGGCGCGGTGGTCTCTTTCGTAGAATGGCTTGGCTTGGACAGGGTCGACGTCGTCGGCAACTCGATGGGCGGTGCGGTTGGGATCAACTTCGCCGTCCGATACCCAGACAAGGTCGGCCGCCTGGTGACCATCGGCGGCATCGGCACCAACATCTTCAGCCCCGGGCCCAGCGAAGGCATCAGGCTGCTTCAGGCGTTCGTTGAAGAACCCACCCGGCAGCGCCTGATCGACTGGCTGAATTCGATGGTGTACAACCCGGCGCTGGTGACGGAGGAACTGATCGAGGAGCGCTGGCAACTGGCCACCGACCGCGAGGCGCTCGCTGCCGCACGCCGGATGTACGGCAAAGCAGCGTTCACGCGGATGATGGCCGCGATGGCGGCATCCGACGCCGCGATGCCGTGGGCCATGATGCACAAACTGGGGAGCCCGACGCTGCTGACATGGGGCCGCGACGATCGCGTCAGCCCGTTGGACATGGCGTTGATACCGATGCGCACGATACCCAACGCCGAACTGCACGTGTTCCCCAACTGCGGGCACTGGGCGATGATCGAGGCCAAAGAGGCGTTCCAGAGCACCGTACTGGCATTCCTGACGCGTCGGGAAACGCCGTAGAGGTTTCGTTTCCGATCAGCGGGAACCTTGACGCTACTCGTTGAACTTGCGGAGAACTACGTGCCAGATATCGCAACTCAAGCGGTGCAGCCAGCACCTTCAGCCCGCCGCCATCAGCCCGACTCCACCGCCTCGGCCGCATGGAATCCGACCGCAGACCGCATCGCCGCTGATGGGTGATTCCCAAATCCCGCGTAGTGCAGTCAATTGCGCCGGCTCGCATTCCTCAATGTTGACCGTGGCGAAGATCATCGACGAGACCGACGACGCTCGCTCAATCGTTTTCGATCTCCCAGATGAGCTGCGCGAGCGATTCTCCTACCAGCCGGGGCAGTTCTTGACCGTGCGGATTCCGAGCGACCGCACCGGCTTTGTAGCGCGGTGCTACTCGTTGTCCAGCTCACCCCACACCGATGTCAAGTTGAAAGTGACCGTCAAGCGCACTGTTCGCGGCTACGGGTCAAACTGGTTGTGCGACAACGTCCGTGCGGGAGACACTATCGAGGTCTTGCCGCCGGCCGGGATCTTCACTCCCAGGCATCTCAACCGCGATTTCCTGCTGTGGGCTGCCGGCAGCGGGATCACGCCGGTGATGTCGATCCTGAAGTCGGCACTGGCCGCCGGCGCAGGCCGCATCGTGCTGATATATGCCAACCGCGACGAACGATCCGTGATCTTTGCCGATGAAATCGGCTGTGTGGCAGAGCAACACCTTGAGCGATTGACGGTGATCCATTGGCTGGAGTCCCTACAGGGACTGCCGACTGCCACGCAACTGGCCAGGTTCGCTTCCGCCTTCAACGACTCTGAATCGTTTCTCTGCGGGCCTAAACCGTTCATGGACGCCGTCATCCAGGCCCTGTCCGCCGCTGGTGTTCCGAAGGACAACACCCACGCGGAAATCTTCACATCGCTTACCGGAGATCCTTTCGTCGAAGTTGCCGCCGAGGAGCCCGCCGACCATCAGAACGACGCGGCCCGGGCCCAAGTCGAACTCGATGGCCAATGCCATGTCTTTCGGTGGCCGCGCAGGCAGACGCTCGTCGAAGCCATGCTCAGCCAAGGAATCGACGTACCCTTTTCATGCCGGGAAGGTCGATGCGGCTCGTGCGCCTGCACATTGCTTACGGGTGAAGTCGATAGAGGCGACGCGGCAATCCTTGAACGACAGGACATCGACGCGGGTGTCATCCTGGGATGTCAGGCTCGCCCTGTCAGCGACGAGGTCGAGATCGGATTCTGAGTTCGCCGGGCGCACCACCGCCGCTTCGGACTCACGTCAGTGGCGACAAGACTTCGGCCAGCGCGTCGTAGATGTCGCGTCGCCGCTTCGGCTCCCTCATCGACCTGTCCGAAAATATAACCTCGTCGACCCCCTCGTCACGCCAGGTCGCCGCAGCATCGGCGATACGGGTAGGGGGGCCGTAGATTACGGGTAGCGGCAAGTGTTTCGCGACTCGCGCGGCTAGCGCCTCCTCCTCGGCGGACTGTGTGACGATCGTCAGCGCCTGCGTCGAACGCCAGATTGTCGACGGGTCCCGGCCCACCGCTTCGCAGGCCGAATCGAGCTTCCGGGCGTTCTCCCGGAACCGCCCGGGCGCCGACCAGGAATTCCACTCATGCGCATAGCGCGCCACCAGCCGCAGCATCCGTGCGCCGCTGCCAGCGATCAACAACGGCAGCGGCGACTGCACTGGTTTGGGATCGCAGCCGGCGTCGGTGAGCTGGTAGTAGTGACCACTGAAAGTGGTCGTCGGTTGGCTCAGCAGCCCGCTGATGACGGTCACCGCCTCGGCGAATCTGTTGACCCGTTCTCCGCGCGGGCCCAATTCCAGGCCGTACTGCCGATGCTCGTTGCCCTGCCAACCGGTGCCCAGACCGAGGGTGAGTCGGCCGTGGCTAATGTGGTCGACCGTGGCTGCCCAGTTGGCCAGTACCGCAGGGTGGCGATAGGTGACGGACAGCACCAGGTTGGCCAGTCGCACGCGAGTCGTGGCGCCGGCCAGCGCGGCGAGCACCCCGGTGCCCTCGAGGATTCCGTCCTCGGGACGGTCGGTATTGGGCAGGAAGTCATTGGCTATGAAGTGATCCGCCACATACACGCAATGCCAGAACTTTTCGTCTGCCTGGCACGCGAGGTCAAGCAGTCCAGACCACGGTTGTGCGGCGCCGGGCCATACCGAAAAACGCATGTCGGCCTCAGTTATGGAGCAGCGGTCGCATTGGGCTGGTCGGGAACGGGCTCGGCTCGGACCGGTGAACGCGAATATTCGGCACTGGCCTCCACCGGCCCGTAGTGCTGGTCGGGATCGAGAACGCAATGGGTGCGGCCGAAAACCGTCACTACACACTTGTTGTTGTGGTTGCAGCGACTCTGTGCGCCGGCATCGGACTGGAGTCGATTGACCAGATCCGGCTCGCGCAGCAGGGATCGCGCCATCGCGACGAAGCCGAAGCCCTCCCGCATGGCGATGTGCATGTGATCACGGTTGGTGACTCCGCCAAGCAGAATCAGCACGCTGTTCTTGATCACGGGGACGAACTGGCGCGCTGACTCCAGCATGTACAGATCTTGATATGGGTAATCGCCGAGCAATTTGTCCCCAAACAGCCGGATGCCGGAACTCAGCGGCTGCGGAAAGACCTTGGCGAATTCGTCGATCGGTGCGTCGCCGCGGAATAGATACATCGGCTTGTAGGCCGACGAACCCTGGGTGAGTTCGATGGCGTCGACATTGGCGTCGGCGTCCAAGAGTTGCGCCGTGCGCAGTGACTCCTCCAGCCGGATGCCCCCTCGTATGCCATCGGTCATGTTGAGCTTCGCGGTGATCGCCATGCGGTCACCGACGACCTCACGCACTCGCTGGGCGATCGCTCGGACGAAGCGCGAACGATTCTCGATATTCCCGCCGTACTCGTCGCGACGGCGGTTGAGCAGCGGGCTCAGGAACGAGCTCGGCAGGTACAGATGACCGAAATGCAACTCGACCGCGTCGAATCCGGCCGACGCCGCAACGTCGGCGGCATCGCCGAACTGGTCGATCACGCGAGTGATCTCATGGCGTTGTATGGGGCGGCAATAATCGAACGTCAGCGGGTTGAGGAATTTGCTCGGCCCCACCGGTGTGACTTTGGTGAGCTTGCGGGAGGCGACTACGCCGGCATGGCCGAGTTGGGCCGAGACGGCCGCGCCGGCCGCATGAACGGCATCGGTCAATCTGCGCAGTCCCGGTAGCGCCGAGTGACTCATCACGATCTGCCCGGGAGCGCTGGCCCCTTCCCTGGACACACAGCAGTACGCCACCGTCGTCATGCCGACTCCGCCGCGTGCCAGTTTGCGGTGAAAGTCGATCAGGTCTTCGGTGACCTCGCCACGCGGAGATCGACCCTCGGAAGTGGCCGCTTTGATGACCCTGTTGCGCAACCGCACCGATCCCAGCGTCGCCGGGGAGAAGGGGTCCGGCACTGAGGCGACTCTGGGTGCAGCGGACATGCGGGGGTCCTTCCCGTCGGTGCGTCAGTCATAAGCGAACCTGCACGGTCCGGTGGCCGGGATCAAGCGCAGCGTCCGGTCAGTGGTAAGGCGGGTTGTGAACGTGCTCACTTCCTGTCCCGGGCTGCAAAGCCACTGTTCCGGTAGGAGGAAATGTCGGCCGTCGATGCCGTCCTGCGGCCCTAGCGTTTGACGGTGGGGACCGGCGCGAGCGGCGACAGCCGCGTAAACCGAGAGACCGGAAGGTGAGAACTACTGGTGACGACTGTTCCGCCCGAAACGCCTGCACGCATGACCGTGGACCTGCTGGTGGTCGGGTCCGGGACCGGCATGGCCGCCGCACTGGCGGCCAGCGAACTCGGGATGTCTTGCCTTGTGTTGGAGAAAACCGAGTACGTCGGTGGATCCACGGCCCGCTCTGGGGGCGCCTTCTGGTTGCCGGCCAATCCGGTACTGCGCGCGGCCCGATCCGGTGATTCGCTGGAGGCCGCACGTGCATATCTCAAGTCGGTCGTCGCCGGCACCGGGGCACCAGAGCGACTTGACAGCTTCCTCGATCACTCGGCCGAAACCGTCGAGATGCTGCGGCGCACCACTCCGCTGAAATTCATGTGGACCAAGGGATACCCGGACTATCACCCGGAGCACCCAGGTGGCTCGGTGCTGGGACGCACCTGTGAGAGCCGTCCCTTCGACACTCGCCGGCTGGGCGCTCGTGAATCCCAGCTTCGCCCGGGCGTGATGAAGTCGTCGTTTCCGATGCCGACGACCGGTGCCGACTACCGCTGGGTGAACCTCGTCGCGCGGGTGCCGTCCAAGGGGGTGGCCCGCATCGCGCGGCGAGCGGCACAGGGTCTGGGTGGGCAGCTGTTGCGCCGCCATTACGTCGCCGGTGGCCAGGCCTTGGCCGCCGGGTTGTTCGCCGGTATTCTGGGCGCCCGCATCCCGCTCTGGACAAGAGCGTCGCTGCGCCGGCTCTTAACGGACGGGAATCGCGTCACCGGCGCCGTCGTCGACCGCGGCGGGCAGTCCATCGAGATCATCGCGCGTCGTGGCGTCGTGTTGGCAGCCGGCGGATTCGATCACGACATGGGCTGGCGCTGGAAGTTCCAGTCCGAATCGCTTGTGGCGGAAGCCAGCCTGGGTGCGGAAGGCAATACCGGCGACGCAATCCGTATCGCACAGGACGTCGGCGCGGGAATCGACTTGATGGACCAGGCATGGTGGTTTCCGGCGTTCGCTGCCCTGCCCGGCCGCAATCCGAAGATCATGCTGGCCGAGCGCTCGCTTCCGGGCTCACTGGTCGTCGATCAGAACGGCCGCCGATTCGTCAACGAGGCGACCGATTACATGTCCTTCGGCCAACGGTTCTTCGAGCGTGAGCAAGCCGGAGAACCGGTCGAGGCGATGTGGATCGTGTTCGACCAGCATTACCGCAACAGCTATCTTCTCGCGGGGGAACTCTTGCCCCGCCAGTCACTCCCGAAGCGTTGGTATGACGCGGGGATCGCCTATCGCAGCGACAGCCTCGTGGGGTTGGGGCAAGCCATGGGGCTTCCGGTCGACACATTCGCCTCGACGATGGAGCGATTCAACGCGCTCGCCACGGACGGTGAGGATCACGATTTCGGCCGCGGAAACAGTGCGTATGACCGCTATTACGGCGACCCGACGATCTCTCCAAATCCAAACCTGCGGTCGCTGTCCCATGGGCCGTTCTACGCCGTCAGGATGGTTCTCAGCGACCTCGGCACCTGCGGTGGTCTGCGGGCAGACGCGCGGGCTCGGGTGCTTCGAGAAGACGGGACCGCCATCGACGGCCTGTATGCGATCGGCAACACCGCCGCGAACGTATTCGGCGTCACCTATCCGGGCGCCGGCGCAACGATCGGTCAGGGCCTCGTCTTCGGCTACGTGGCCGCGCTCGACGCGGCGAAAGGGCCCCGCGGGCCCGCCGTCGCGATAAGCGGAACTAAAGGTAAGGAAACATGACGGCGACGGAACTTCCCAGAGTCGCCCTGCCCCGGCGCCCCGCGTTCGACGACGCACTGATCCGCAAGGTTATGGGCCACTTCTGCACTGGCATTGCGGTCGTCACGGCCAACCACGCCGGGCAGCGCCCGATCGGGTTCACGTGTCAGTCAGTGGTTGCCGTATCACTTGACCCGACCTACATCTCGTTCTGCCCGGCCAAGACATCCAGAAGTTGGGCACGCATGCGAGATCCGGGCGCGGTGTGCGTCAACATCCTTGCTGTCGAGCAACGACCAATTTGCGATGTTTTCGCCAGAAGCGGCAACGACAAGTTCGCGGGAGTCAACTGGCACCGCGGCTGGAACGGCGCTCCCGTCCTCGACGGGACACTGGCGTCAATCGAGGCCGACATCGAGTTCGAGCACGACGCAGGTGACCATACGATTGTCGTGGCCCGGGTCAGCGCACTGTACGCCCACGAACACCGCGAGCCCTTGCTGTTCTTCCGCAGTGGCTACGGTGTTTTCAGCGCGGACCTCGGCCTGGAGGCGTAGCGGCCGTGGATTGCGGGCGGGTCGACGTACCTGACCGGTAGCCGTGCCGCCCGTCTAAGCTCGCCCGCGTTCAGAAATCGATTGCATCGGAGAAGTGGGTGGTGGTGCCGGGGCTCAGATACTGCACACGTCCGCGGTATTCGATTTCGACACCATGACTGTCTCGGGGGTCGACGCTGACGATGGCACCCTTTCCGCTAACCCTCAGGTGTAGGTGCAGGCCGCGGTAATGGAAAGGGAAGGCCAGCATGCCAAGGGATTTCGGCCAGTTAGGGTTCAGGACTATCCGATTCTGGCGCGTCTCCATGCCGGTAAAGCACCGCTGCATCAGATCGATGCTGCCCGCCATGGCCGCAAGGTGGATGCCTTCCGAGGTGGTGCCGCCTTGGATGTCGGCGATGTCGGACGTGAGCACCCACTGGAACATCTCCATCGCGTGATCGCGGTTGGCCCTCGCCAACACCCAGGCATGCACCACGCCGCTGAGCGTCGAGCCGTGCGAGGTGCGGGCGATGTAGTAATCGACCATCCTCGGGATTCGATCCGGTGTGAAGCGGTAGCCAAGCCGGTCAAGGATTTCCCGCAGTTCAGGTGCCGACATCAGGTAAAGCAGCATCAGTACGTCCGCCTGCTTCGAGGCCTTATAGCGGTTGACATCGTCGTTTTCGGCCTCGAGGATGCGATCGAGGCGTTGGATGTTGCCATAGCGCCGGCGGTAAAGATCCCAATTCAGTTCCGCTAACTCGCCGTATCCCTCGAACTGGCTGATCACCCCATCGTGGAACGGGACGAACATCCGCCGGCAAACCCGATCCCAGTGCGCCAGCTCCTGCGCGCGAAGCCCGAGCTTTTCGCGGAGGTCGAGCCGGTTGGGCAATGGCATCAAACGCAGCGCATCGAAAGCGCGCAGGATGACCCACACCGCCATCACGTTGGTGTAGGCGTTGTTGTCGATGCCCTGATGCGGTCTCCCGGGGTACCCGGAATGGAATTCATCGGGTCCGATGACACCGCGGATGCTGAAGCGGTCTCGCTCTTCCTCATAGCTCGCTCTGCTGACCCAGAACCGCGCGATGTCCACTAGCAGCTCGGCGCCGTAGTCGATAAGGTACGCAAGGTCGCCGGTGACCTGGTAGAACTTCCATGCGTTGTAGGCAACGGCGATGCCGATGTGTTGCGCGAGCGCGCTCGAGTCCGGGTTCCACCGTCCGCTGCGCGGATTCAGATGCAGCTGCTGGCTTTCCTCACTTCCGTTGCTGCCTGATTGCCACGGGAACATCGCTCCCGCATAGCCCGCCACTTTGGCGGCGCTGCGCGCCTCCGGCAAGCGTCGGTGGCGATACAGCAGCAGCGATCTGGCGACGGTGGGCAGCCGCATGTTCACCACGGGAAAGATGAACAGGTCATCCCAGAAGACATGCCCGCGATACGCCTCACCGTGCAGGCCCCGGGCCGGCGCAGCGGCATCGAGGTCCGCACTGTTGTAGGACACCGTCTGCAGCAGATGTAGTAGGTGCAGCCGGAGGATGCGCAATTCTTCGACGTGACCCTCCAGGTCGATCGACAACCGCTCCCATAGGTGCGCCCAGCTGCGCCGGTGCCCAGACAGCAGCTCGCCGAAGCGACCGAGTCGACTTAGCGCGCGCTGGGCCTCCAGCGACGGCTCGGAGATCGCGACATCGCGCCCGGTGTAAATGGCGACGACCTTCTCGACGCTCACCGACTGACCCGCGGCCAGCTCAACGCATATATCGTGACCGATCTCCGAGTCACTCTCCGCCAGACGGCGGGGAGCCGCCACTGCGGCGTCCTCGCGCCACACGGTGGTCCGCGCCGCCACTGCGATGCCGACGTGCGACTGAGTCGTCTCGACCGCCAGTAACACGGAGTCGTCGGTGAGTTGGCGCTTAGACAGGGAAGTAAGGTGTTTGCCGCCCAGGTCGCGATATCGCTCCACCAGCGAGTTCGACACGCCGCCGTCGATCGTCGACCGGATCTCGAGCGTTCCCGACCAATCCTCGGCGATTATCGCAGTCGTGACCGCGCCGACATGGGGCGTGTGCATCGCAACGAATCGTTCCTGGGTCACGGAACTGGTGCGGCCTGCATCGTCGCGAAAGCGAAACTCCCGGATCAGCACCGCGCTCTTGATGTCGAGAGTCTGACGGTAGGACAACACCTCGACCGCATCGATGTCGAACCAGGCGCCGCCATCGATGCGAAAGGTCATGGGAATCCAATTCGGCAAGTTCACCAGGCTCTCGTTGCTGATCGTCCTGCCCGAAACCTCATCGTCAAGGCGGTTGTAAACGCCGGCGGCATAAGTGCCGGGATAGTGCACCTGCCCAGCCTTCGATTCCGGCGCGGCACCGCGGGTTGCGAAATAGCCATTACCCAAAGTGCACAACGCCTCCCGAAGCTTTTCGGTCGGCGGGTCATAACCGTCGTACGTGAATTCCCATGCCTTGTCGGACGTGCGTTGCATATGGGCGAGCCAGCCCGCACGCTGCCGGACAAATTGGCAAGCCTGCGCAGGACCCTCCAAGGCGAAGTGCGCAGCCGAGCGGCGCCCGGTGTCCGCACGATGTCGCACGACGATGCCGATTCCATCGAAATCCACTGCGTCGAAGGCGCTTTCGTCATCCAACTCGTCGCCAAGGTAAATCGGTAGCCGCGAGGCCGTTTCGTCGATCAGACCACGGATCCAGGCCAGCGCAGCGGCCTTGTCCCAGTCCATATCGGGGCGCAACTCGATTACGTTGCGGCCGGTGGATGCCCGCAGGCCCATCCGCTTACCGAGCTGATACGTTGCCGGGGCGACATCTGCGACGTATTCGGGCGCGACATCGCGATAATTGACGGCGACCGCAAAGCGCTTGTGCTCAAGGCGAACTCCTGCGATATGAGCAATGATGTCGCTCAGCGCGATTGCCGCCTGCTCTATGTTCGGCACCGCGGCGGCGGCCGCTACGTTTGGGTGATAGCTGCCGTCCGGTGCCGTGACCTCCAAGCCGTCGCTGCCGGCATACCAGATGCCGGGTATCCCCACCCGACTCTGGATATCCGCCAGATCGCGACCGCTCAACACGACGACGGGACATTCCGCCGTTAGGTGCTCCAATGCCTCGGCCGCTCCGTCGATGAGCGTGGCCGTGTCCGGCTCGGACACGATTTCGGCCAGCGTGCCATCGAAGTCGAAAAACGTCACCGCTTCCCGGGCGCCGATGACCGCGACGAGCTGACCATACGATTCGAGCGCGTTGGGAATTTTCGAGATGCACTTGTCTCCCGTGCGGACAGTGACCTCGAGAAGGTCGGGGATCACGGCCTGCCCCTTGCAGTGCGCGAGGTCGTTGCCGAGGCCGATCTCGTCGACGAGTATCACCAGTCCGAATCCGGCGTCGCATCCGGCCTGTGCCACCGCGTCGCTGTTTCCGATCACGACCGATCGCTCCGGCGACACATCGAGTCGCCGGGCGGCTTCCAGCATCAGCGCCGATTCGGGGCTGTCGGACGGTCCAGGACCGCCAGAGGGGACGCCGTCGACACGGACGTGGAACAGCTCATCCATCCGGGCGGCTTCGCGCTGTTCAACGGCGCCGCTCGCCGAGAACGCGGCCGTGGCCACCCCGGCTGCATGCAGCCGCTGGACCAGTTCCACCATCAAATCGAGCGCCGGTGCACCGTCGACTATCTGATTACCGAACCCGTCGAGGTTGAACAGCACGGCATCGTGATAACGCGGATCGACGGTGACCGGACGCTGCACAGTTAGTAATCCTTGCTGGAGGTCATCGGCACTCGAAAGCGAAGCCGCCGCCATCGTATTGACGGCGCGACCGAGGGACCGGCAGGTTTCCACAGGCCGGATTGTTCGGCTGCAACCACCGCGGGTTGGGGCCACAGTCGATCCATGAAGCTGATGGATCCGCTCGACGCCGTGATGATGATCGGCGAGGTTCTGTCCAACCCGATGCACGCCGGCGCATTGCTGATCATGTCCCCGCCCGGCGACTCCGGGCCTGCGTACATCGACGAGCTTTACCGGGATGGACTCATCGATGGCGACGACCTGGACCCACGGCTTCGCCGACGACCTCATTATGGCGTGGACACCCTCGGGATGTGGGCCTGGCAAGACGTCGACAACGTCGACATGCGCGAGCACCTGCAGCGCCGGACGCTGCCGGAAGCTTCGGGCGATGACGCGCTGTGGCGCTTGGTCGGCGATCTGCACTCCGAGCGCCTCGACCGCACTCGGCCGCTGTGGATGACATACCTGATCGACGGACTGCCCAGCGGCCGCTTCGCGTTCTACATTAAGGTCCACCACATCGTGGTCGACGGTGTCGCGGGCATGCAGATGATCGGCGACGCGCTGACCACCGACCGGGGTCGACGGTCGATGAAGCCGTTCTATGCAACGGGACCGCACGCCCCCGCCGACCATGCCGGTACCCGACCGATCGCGAATCCCCTTGCGGCGCTGCGCTCGGTCGTCGGCGCCGCCGTGTCGAGCATCGGACTCTTGCGACAGGTGGCCGGCGGCGAAGTGTCCTACCTCGCCGGTGGCCTGGCCCGAGGCACCACAGTGCTCCCCCTCGGCGCGCCGTTCACCCGGCTCAACGGCCGACTGGATGCGCAGCGCGTCGCCGCGGGCGGCATCTGGCCGAGAAAGCGCTTCACGGCGGTGCAGGAGGCCACCGGGGTCAGTACCAACGACGTGATCATGGCCGTCGTCGCAGGCGTGTTGCGCAGTTGGCTGAGCGGCCTCGACGAGTTGCCGAAGCGGTCGCTGGTGGCGTGCTGCCCCATCACAGTGCGAGTCAGCGGCGACAAGAGGCAAGCCGAGCACGCCAACCTGTTCGGCCTGGAGCTGTGCCGGCTGGGCACGGACCTGGAGGATCCGGCAGAACGGCTGGCATCGATCCACCGCGCGATGGTCTGGGCCAAACAACAGGTGGCGACTCACGGGTCCGCCGCGACGACGCTGCTCGCCGCACCCGCGATCGCACCGACCGCGCTACAGTCGATGATTCCGTTCGGACCCAGGTGGCGTACCGGCTACAACCTCCCGATTTCCAATGTCCGCGGCCCGCAAGAGGACATGTATTTCAACGGCGCGCATCTCGACGAAATCTATCCGGTATCAACGGTTTTCGACGGGCTCGCGCTCAATGCGACGGTGTGCTCGTACGTCGATCAGGTCGCATTCGGCTACGTGGCGGGGCGCGACGCGGTGCCGGACATCGAGTCCTTCATCCCGCTGACCGAACGCTCGCTCGCCGAGCTGGAGTCGGCGGTGGCGGCGCGCTGAACCAGGAACGTCTGGAGTGCATTCGGTCAGTCCGCGACCAAAGCCGCCTGTTCCAGCTCCCGCAGCGCCGGTTCGATGGCGTCGGCCAGTTCATCAATGTCGTTGGCGATCTCCGGTGTGGTCGTGAAGCCGAAATGGACCCATCCCCGATAGCTCAAGCAGCTGATGTCAAGGCCGACGTCGATGATTAGCGGCCCTATCGGTACCAGACTTTCGACGATGGCTCCGGCCAGATACATCGGGAAATCGGGTCCGACCACGTTGGAAACCACCATGTTTATCGGGGCGATGTGGCCACCGACGTGGCTTGCCGTGTAGGCGCGGGCGGCCAGCGCAAGCAGCCCGGGCGGTGTCGGTTCGGTGAGACCGACGATCTGATGTGCGGCGAGCGTCCTGGTCATTTCCTTGGCGCCTTGCGAATGGGCGTAGATCGCTTTCATCCGCGCGGCGGCGTCCGGGACGTCGGTCGACAGGCTCACCCTGACGGAGGTGAGCTGGTTGCCTACTTCGGTGCTGTCACCGCGGGTCGACACCGGAACCTGGGCGACCAGTGGCCTCTCGGGAAGCTCGCCGCGGTCTTGCAGGTAGCGGCGCACCGCCCCGGACACCAGCGCCAGCACCACGTCGTTGACCGTGACGCCGAACGCGTTCTTGACAGCCTTCACCCGGTCCAGTGCGACCTGGCAGCTGGTGACCCGACGCTGCGCCGAGATGGGGACGTTGAAGCGCGTGGCAGGCGCCTCGAAAAGGCTGGGCGGCTTGTTGGCCAGCCGGCGCACGTACCACTGCTGCACCAGCGTTTGCTGCGCAAGCCGCAGGAGGCGGATGGGGGTCCTGACGGCGACGTTCGTGATCCCGCCTAGGGCGCGTCGTTCCAAGCGTGGTAGTCCGACACCGGCCACGGGCCGCCCCGCGTCGCCGGCCGGCGGCCGCGGGTCGGGGGTGGCGTCCAACATGATCTCGGCCAACCCCGCACCCGAGACGCCGTCGACGAGAGCATGGTGGATTTTGGTCAGCACGGCCACCCGTCCGCCTGCTACGCCATCGATGAACCACAGCTCCCACAGCGGCCTGCTGCGGTCGAGCTTGTAGGACATCAGACGGCCCACCAAGTCTTCGACCTCCTTACGACCGCCCGGCGAAGGCACCGCGATGCGTCGAATGTGGAAATCGATGTCGAGCTCTGCATCCTCGACAAACCACGGCCGATCCAGGCCCAGCGGTGCACCCGCCACCCGGTAGCGCAATTGCGGCATGCCGGGCAACCGGGCCGCGATGAGATCACGCACCGCGTCGAAGGAGAAGTCGGGCGCCAGGGCGGGATCGCACACCAGGAGCGCACCGATGTGCATATGCCAGTTCGGCGTTTCGGCGAACCACATCGCCGCATCAACACTGGACAACCGCTTCATGCCTAGTTTGAACCTACATCCGCACGAGCGTGAACGGGTAAGTGTTTGTCCCGGCCGGAGCACCGTCGCAGCCCGCTGCAAAGGAGGACTCCAGAGAACCCGCCAGCGTGGTGGAATCCCAGGAATAGATGTCGTGCGTGGGTATCGTGGGGCCGTAATAGATGTCACCGCAGCGCAGTCCGTCGGGAATGTCCACGGTCAACGTGTATCGACCATCGGAGTTCTGGGCAAATCCTTCGTAGCTGAACGCCTTTGCTACGGGCCGCGCCACAGCGCTCACGTGGGCACATCCGGCGGCCGGCAGCCGGCTGCCGGATACGTAGCATCCAGAAATCACCCACACCCACGTGTGGAAGTCATACCTCCCCAGGATCTGAAGTTCGTAGTTGCCGAGTGCCATGTCAGCTCGCGCGACCGGTGCGACCACCACCCCGGCGACCGTCAGGGCAACTCCAATTATCAACGTCTTCACATAACCCTCCGTTCTGCTTGCGGACTCATCGATACCCCTAGCCGCTGTTGCGCAATGCAGTGGCCAGTCCGTTCATCGTCAGAAGGATGCCGCGCTGCACCATCTCGTCGTCGTCCCCGGAGCGGCTGCGCCGCAAGAGCTCCACTTGCAAGAGGTTGAGCGGCTCCAGGTACGGGATGCGGTTGAACACCGAGCGGGCTAACGCCGTATTGTCGGCGAGCAAGCTGTCTTGTTCGGTGATCAGCAGGTACATCGAGATGGTGCGTTCGTGTTCGGCGACGATCTTGTCGAACACCCGGCGCCGCAGAGTCTCGTCGGGGACCAGCTCCGAATATCTTGCGGCCAAACCCATGTCGGATTTGGCCAGCACCTGGGCCATATTCGACAGCACGGTGCGGAAGAACGGCCAGCGCCGATAGAGCTCCCGCAGAACGTCCAGCCGGCCGTCACCCTCGGCGATCCAGTCGGCGACCGCCGTGCCGGTGCCGTACCAGCCGGGAAGCATCACCCGCGACTGGCTCCAGGCCAGCACCCACGGAATGGCCCGCAAGTCGGAGATCGAC
>NZ_JBKQQD010000431.1:0-5464 GCF_052144515.1 Mycobacterium sp.
GTGGGACGCGGTGCCTCGGCTCCGCCCTCCGCGCGCTACATTCGCCGCCGGGCCCCCATAGCCCAATTGGCAGAGGCAGCGGACTTAAAATCCGTCCAGTGTCGGTTCGAGTCCGACTGGGGGCACCAGAAACAGCAGGTAAACACGAGTGCGGGTCGCTTTCCTAGACCGGTGATCCGGTCTCGGTGTCACGAGTTGTCACAACTCGACCGAAACTGCTTGCGGCGGCGCGTAGAGCGTCGTCCTGGCTGTGTGCATACACCGACATGGTGAAGGCGGCGCTTGCGTGCCCGAGCCATGAAGCGATCACCGCGATAGGCACCTGACGCAGGTGCATCAATGTCGCACACGAATGCCGCGCGTCGTGAAGCCGTACCCGCTCGATCCCGAGCCCGTCGAGCATTCGGCCCCACCGGAACGTCAGCAGGTTGGGGTGGTACGACTGGCCCGTCTCGTCGCAGGCGACGTAATCACCCGAGCCATACCCTTCACCGAACGCCAGCCGCTCCTCTGCCTGGCGCCTGCGTGCCGCCTTCAGCACGTCCACCACTTCGTTGGGCAGCGGCAGTGTCCGGGTGCTCGCCTTCGATTTGGGCGTGCCGGAAACGATCTCTTTGCCGATAGCGACGCGGTTCTCCACGATGCTGACTGTCTTGGCCTTCAGGTCGACATTGGCCCACCGCAGACCAGCGACCTCGCCGCGGCGCAGCCCGTATAGCGCCAACGTCCACAGGTGCCGATCGCGGCACTCATGGTCGAGGATGCGGAACATCTCATCGGCGGTCAGTGTGCGGAACTTTTGAGGATCGCCGGCCACCCGGTCCACCAGCCGCGCAACGTTACGCACCACATTGCCCTGCGCCACCTGGTCGTCAAGGACGGCTGTCGTCAGGTAGAGCAGGTAGTTGCATGAGCGTGGTGTCCACTTCTTGCGGCCTTCGACCTCGCCGCGGCGCAACCGGCCCACGAGACCGTCTAAGTCGGCCTTCGAGAGTTTCTGGATCTCGATGTGGCCGAGTTCGTCGCGCAGCGCCTCTAGCTTCGAGCGGTGCCCGGTCAGCGTCGATTCCTTCAGCGCGTGCTTTGACGCCAGCCACGCCTCGCACGCCTGGTCGACCGTCAACTTGCTGGCATGGACGTAGGTGCCGGCGTTCACGCCGCCTTGGATCGAAGCGAGTTCGGCCCGCGCCGCAGCCTCTGTCGCGAGCCGGCGCCGGATCTGGCGGCGCCTACCTGATTCTGGGTCGCGACCAGCATCAACGGTCAACTGGTAGCGCACGACCGCTTTGCCGGTGCTGCGATCTTTCACCTGAATCTTCTTGATCTGCGGTGGCAGCTGCTGTCGCTTACTCATCAAATTCAAACCTTCTTCTTGCCTGGCTCGGTCTCGGGTAAGAGCCCTGCCGAGCGTGCTTGTTGGACGTAGCGCGCCGCGGTGCGGTGAGACACACCGAACGAGCGCGCGACGGCCTCGGTGGGCCGTTGCTCGAAATGCTGCCGGTAGATCTCGGCGACCTTCTGCAGCCGTTCCGGGGTAACGGTGCGGGGCCGGCCTGAGAGGGCGCGCCGGATGTCGGGAACAGCGGTCCGGTCGACGACGGGCTTCGACCAGCTCGTCCAACCGGGGCCTGTCCCGGAGTACTTGAGCGAGCACATCGCGACTATCTGCTCTAGCCAGTCGCCCAGGCGGATCGTGGCGAGGTCTTTGTCTCGGACTTCGGGCCCGTCCGGCCGTGCCTGCAGCTGGACCTCGACCCATTGCGGAATGCCTTCGCGCACTTCAATTTTCATTGCGAAGTCTGGCTGGTTCTCGCCGCCGCGGATCTGCACGAATATCGCTCGCGGAATGCGGCGGTCACCAACCTGGACTCTGTCGCCGGGTTCATAGGTCGCCCGCCCGTAGCCATCCCAGAAGGTGTGCGTCGCTGTTACCGTCACTCACGCATCACAACCTAGCCAACAAAAACCTCGTCACTGACGAGGACAATATTGTCATCAGCCCGCCATGCTGTCAATAGCCGCTGACACCCCAGCGGAAACGTCAGAACGACAGCGAGAGGTGCTGGATGACTGAGATTAAGCGCCGTCTGGTGTCAATACCGGATGCCAGGGCGGAACTTGGCGGCATAGGCCACACCACCATCTACGACCTGATCAATCGCCGTGAACTGGTCAAGGTCAACATCGGAAGGCGCTCATTTATCACCGCCGAATCCCTTGCAGCGTACGTGGATTCACTCAGCGAGGTTGCAACGGCATGAGGCGAAACGGCTTGGGGCCGCCGGGCCCTGAAAGGGAAGAACCCGGCCCCACCCCTGGAACCGGGCCTTTCCATTACAAGTCTCTAGCAGGTACCACCCAAACCGTCGACCATCCCCAGTATGGCACGGGGCGGCTCCGGCAGTGTGGCGGCGACACGGTGGCAGGACTACACCGGCGCCGCAACACGTCCTGGCGGGTGGTGCCGCTGGACTGCGGCTGCCGCGACCCGTGGCCATGCCGATGCACACAACCGCCGCTGTCGGAGCGGATGGTCGACGCCGGCCGCGACGCCGCACTGCACATTCTTGATGCCGGCGAGATCCCACTGTTGGAGATCGAGATTCTGCAAGCGCTTTACCGTCGCGGCGGGACTGACCGGGCTCTCGCCGAACAACTGCACGCATTGGCTGGCGGGGTGGTCGCATGACCACAACAGCGGTTTACGGGACTAGTGCGTTAAACGGTGGTCGGTATCGGCGCACCCACGCCGAACTAGCCGAGATCGACGCCGCTATCTATGAGATCGCCGAAGCTGAGGAACCGGTCACGGTCCGCGGTCTGTTCTACCGCGTGATGTCGCGGGGCCTGGTGCCCAAGTCCGAGCAGGGCTACAGCGTCGTACAACGCCGAGCCCTCAAGATGCGCCGGCGCGGAGACCTTCCCTACGGGTGGATCACCGACGGCAGCCGGCTACGCCTGAAACCACGAACATTCTCCAACGCCCAAGCCGCCCTTGAGAACACCGCCCGCATGTACCGCAAAGATCTGTGGATCGACCAGGGTTTGCATGTCGAGGTCTGGACCGAGAAAGACGCCATCCGCGGCGTCGTCTCACCCATCACCGCCGAATACGACGTGCCGCTGATGATCTCGCGCGGCTTCAGCTCCGAGACGTTCCTCTACGAGACCGCTGAGGACATCAACGAGGAAGGCTGCCCCGCCGTCATCTATCAGCTCGGCGACCACGACCCGAGCGGGGTCGCCGCCTGGGACGACATCCAACGCAAGCTGCGCGACTTCGTCGATGACGGCATCGACGTGACCTTCGAGCGGATCGCCGTCACACCGGAGCAGATCACCGAACTGGCTCTGCCGACACGGCCCACCAAGCAGTCCGACACTCGCGCCGCGAAGTTCGACGGCGAATCGGTGGAGGTCGACGCCATCCCCTCCTCGGCGCTGCGCGATCTGGTGCGTGATGCCATCGAGCAGTGGATCGACCGGGAAGCGTTGCGACTCACCAAAATCGCCGAGCGCTCAGAGCGCGAAATCCTGACCCGCATCGCCGACGGGTGGGACAACCGATGAGCACCGACCACCTGGTCGCATCCGCGACCGCAGACCTACCGGCAGGGGGTGACCCAGTGAGCGACATCCTCGACTACTTCAACGCATGTTTCGACGACACAACAGGCCAGCTACACATCGCCGTAGGACAAGAACCCTACCTGCGCAACGGCAAATACAAGTTCAAGAATTTCGTACAAAGCCACTTCGCCTACCCGGACGAAGCCGACCACGCCGCGCGCGAAATCCTGCGGGAGGCAACGCTTTACGACGTCTACGTGTGCCCCTACCTGATGTGGGCGAACAAGCGGGCGCAGGGCGCGGCCGTCAACCATATCCTTGTGCACGCCGACGTCGACAACGGCCGCCTCGACCTGGACAAGGTCCGCGCCCTCGGCGGGTTCGCCATCGGCTCAGGCACACCCGGCAACGGGCACGTCTACGTTCCACTATCCGCATCGGTCACCCACCCCCAGCACCGGCAGCTATGCCAGGCGCTCCGAAAATATTTCGGCGCGGCCGACGCGAAGATCTCCGACAACGATCTGCTCCGCCCACCCGGAACGTGGAACTACAAACCGACCCTCGCCGGCGGCGACCGGGCCCCAGTCGGATGGGTGGGCCGCCAGTGACCGCGGCGCGGGTCGACCCGCACGCGCTCGCCTCCCAACTGGACGTCATCCTCACCCACGAGAACGGGGAAGCCCCACACCGGGCCGCGGGGGCTTCGAGCGCAACCGAGCCGTTCAACCTCGACGACTACCCGCTTGTGGCGGCCGCGATCGCGATGGTCACCACCCCGGCGGACCGATCCGCCGACACCTACCGCGTCGTCGCCGCCTGCGTCGACGCCGGCCTGTCCGTGGAGCAGACCCGCTGGGCGGTACGCACCCGCCGAGACCTCGCCCAACGGCTCGACGAACGCAAGGACGACGACGTGGCCACCAGCTGGAACAAGATCCACACCGACCGGCAAGCCCGGATCCACGACACCGAATGGACTGACCGCATCACCGCCAACGGCGACACCCCGGCCGGGCAGCCCGACGGTGACCCCGGACCTGACGAACCGCCGCCCGACACCGCAACGACAGCCGACGTCAAACACTCTGGGCACCTCGGAATGGCCATCAAACTCGCCACACAATTCCGCGGCAAACTGCTGCACGTCTACCGCATCGGCTGGCACCGCTGGGACGGCAAACGCTGGGCACCCGACGGCGACGGCGGCGCGCGCCGCGCCGTGCACGCGGTGATCAGGCGGGACCGCCGCAAATGCGAGGAACTGCCTGCCGAGGAGCGAGAGAAACGCGCCAAACAGATTGCCCGCTACGAAACCGCGTCCGCGATCAGCGGCATCCTCACCGAAGCCGCCGCGCTCACACCGTTCGCGGCTGCGACCGACGTTATCGACGCCGACCCTTGGCTTCTCAACTGCGCCAACGGCACCCTCGACCTGCACACCCTGCAGCTGCGCGACCACGACCCCGCCGACCGGATCACCAAAATCTGCCGCGGCGCCTACCACGCCGACGCCGAGACGCCGGTCTGGGACGTGTTCCTCGCCCGGGTGCTGCCCGACGAAGCGGTCCGCGGATTCGTGCAGCGGCTCGCCGGGCTGTCACTGCTCGGCGAGGTCCGCGAACACCTCCTGCCGATCCTCACCGGTGTCGGAGCCAACGGGAAAGGCACCCTCTACAAGGCGCTGCTGTACGCGGTCGGAGACTACGGCCGCGCCGCCGAACCCGAACTATTCATGCACCGCGACGGCGCCCACCCCACCGGCCAGATGGACCTACTCGGCCGGCGGCTGGTCATCGTCAGCGAGACCGACGAAGGCCGACGACTCGCCGAAGCCACCATGAAACGCCTCACCGGCGGCGACCCCATCACCGCCCGCTACATGCGCGAAAAC
>NZ_JBKQQD010000432.1:0-6945 GCF_052144515.1 Mycobacterium sp.
ACTTCGTTATCGATGGTGATGCGGCAACCGAGGTAGTCACCGTCGCTTTGCGCCGAGATGTTCGGGAAGACCGAGGGAGCGGTCGTGCTAAGCACCAGCGTCCAGGGCAGCGGCGCATCGTCCACCCGCTTCGGGTCGGCGCCGAGATCCAAGTAGTTCACGTTGGCATGACTGGCCGAGCCGAAGACCTCGTACTTGACGACCTTGGGCTTGAACGGCTTGGAATCATCAAGGCGTGGGCTCGTCATGACGCCGGTGTCGTGGGCGCCGAAATACGACTTGACCCGGACCACCGCAAAGCCGCCGATCACCACGACCGCCACGATCAACAGCGGCAACCACGCGTTGCGCACAACCTTCGATGCCGGCACCTGGGTGGTTCCCTTTCTTGTCACGCGACGGTCATGTGGTTGCCTTCATGGCACGACGGCCCAGGCGGGGTACTGCGCAGGTGGGCGGCCACGAGCTGTCATGCGCCACAACGGAATTCGGCGGTTGCACCGATGCGGGCGCGCTCGACCGTCAGGTGCTGGGACAGCGGCCCAAGCACACCGGCGATCGCCCCCGGTACCGACACGTGCTTCGCATTGCTGAAGCGTTCTCGAGCACCCGCACCAGCGCATAGTACATGATGTGCATATTTTGCAGAGTATGCAAGTTATGTGTCGCCGGTCACTTTGTCACTGGGTGAAGATGCTGTTGACCAGCGCAGCAGCGCGTTCAACGTAGGGCATCGGCGTGTCGTCGGCATCCTCTGGCTCGCCGCTGGACCAGCGCTCGATGCCCGAACGCACGGCCGTCAACGCAATCGCAGCGATCAAAGCGGGTATCTCGTCGTCGGGCCGCATCGCCTGGCGGCGGGCAACAACGTCGGTCAAGTGCTTCTGAAACCGCTCCAAATCGGCGAGGAATGCCGCTAACACCGCGGGGGTCGTTTTGGCGAGTTCCAACATGCTGACCGCCTGTTCGCGCGCCGGGGGCATGTCACGCAGATGGTGGGCCGCCAAAGTGATCAGCTCCGCCAGCACTACCGAATAGGGAGCGGGTCCCGCGGCGACGAAATCCGCGACCAGCTCGGGGGGTATGTCGGAGGGGCCGTAGGCGATCGCGGACTCTTTGTTCGGGAAGTAATTGAAGAACGTGCGCGGTGAAATTCCGGCCGCGACACAGATGTCCTCGATGGTCACCCTGTCGAAGCCGCGTTCGCGGGCCAGGCGCACGGCGGCGTCGCGGATGTCCGCACTGGTCTGACGGCGGCGGCGCTCGCGCAGACCCATCTGATTCGCCATAACCCTCATAGTTGCACTCTATGCACACTTTGCAGTCAAATGGCGACAGATTGGTCACCTGACGAGGGCATCTCGCAGGTGATCGCGCTGACTGGCGAAGAACTTCACCGAAATCGGCGCCTTGTCGGCGATCTGGTCGAACGCGTGAAAGGCCCCGGGAGCGATCTCCTCGTGCACCGGAACGCCCGCCGCCCGCAGGCGTCGCGCGTAGTCCAGACACTCCTGATAGAACAGGTCCAACGTCCCGACCCCGATCCAGGGCGGAGGCAGGCCGGACAAATCTTCTCTGCGCGCCGGCGCGGCCTCAACCGGATCCGCTCCGTTCAGGTACCAGCGCCACGCCAGTTGGTTGTCGCTTCCGGTCCACATGAACCGCCTGCAGCCGTCACGATCGGCGCCGGTGCGATCGTCGAGCATCGGGTATACCAGCATCTGGAAGGCGAGTTTGACCTCGCCGCGATCGTGAGCCCGCTGCGCCACCGCCGCCGCGAAATGTCCACCGGCACTGGCCCCGCCGACTGCCACTCGATCCGGGTCCACCCATCGTTGCCGCGCCAGCCACCGCAGCGCCGCATAGCAGTCTTCGACCGGGGCCGGATACGGATGCTCGGGTGCCAGCCGGTGCTGCACCGCGGCCACCGCGACACCGGTGAGATGGGACAGCTTGCGCAGAAACCTGTCGTCCTGGGCGGCATGGCCCATGATCGTGCCGCCACCGTGGATCCACAACAGCGCGGGCGCCCGTTCGGGCAGGCCGGCAGGACGATGCAGGCGTACGGTGACGTGCTCGTCGACCGCCGCCACCGGTACGCTACGGATCCGGCCCGCGTTCCCCATCAGATTCATGAGCGCCCGCTGGATTCTGTAGCCGCGGTGCAGCGCATTTCCCCGCCGCAAGAATCGGGCCGCCTTGCGCAAACCGGGATCCAACGCCTGTCGCGAGGTGAAGGCGTTGTCGGGGAATCCATTTGCCATCGCGTGCTCTTCTGTTCCCTTGCGCCGGCCCGAGTCGACCATACATGCTGCGCATAACGTCCACACACGCCCCGCGGCCACCGCGCCGCTGTGCCGTCATCCGGCCCGTTCGAGATCGAGCAGGGCGCGCTTGGCGGCGGGGCCGCCCCGGTAGGCGCCGACCGTCCCATCAGATCGGATCACCCGGTGACACGGCACGAAGATTGGGATCGGGTTGGTCGCGCACGCGGTACCGACGGCGCGCAGCGCCCTGGGGGAGCCGGACAGCCGGGCCAGTGCGGCATAGCTGGCGGTGGCGCCGTAGCCGACGTCGGCGTTGAGGTGTTCTAGGACTTTGCGCCGAAAGCCGTGTGACAGCGACCAGTCCAGCGCGACGTCAAAGCTGTGCCGCCGGCCAGTGAGATATTCGTCGAGTTGTCGCACGATCGGATCCAGCCGCGTGGGCGCTTCGAGCACACGCGGGCTGATACGCGAAGCCAGGTCCTGCAGCGCGCTGTCGTGGTCTTCGTTGGCAAACGCCACCCGCAGCAGTCCGCGCGGGGTGGCCGCCAACAGCAGTGGGCCGACGACGGAATCGACTGTGCGGTAGGCGATGTCGAGGAGATCGCCGGCCTGGGCGTTCCTTTCCAGGCGGGCGTGCAGGCGCCGCAGATGATCCGGGTCGACGGGTAAGTGCTTGGTGAGGTCATGGGTGGTCATCGGTGATTCCGTGCGGTGTCGATAGGGGGATAGGTGCGTCGGAGGGTGGCGATCCCGTCGGCCGCGGCGCGCCGGGCGGCGGCAACGCTGCTGTCGAGAATCGCCGCGATCTCGGAGTAGGGCAGTCCGGCCACATAGTGGTAGGCCACGGCCCGGCGCTGCTTGGGCGGCAGCGCGCCCACCGCCGCGTACAGGTCGGGATCGTGGGTGTCCGCCCGCTCACGTGCGGGCGAATCGGGGGGATCGCCAACGGGGACGGCCCGCCGTGACGCTATGCGGGTGATGTCGATGGCTTTGCGGTGAGCGATGGTCACCAGCCACGCTTCGATGTTGGCGTCGGCCGGCAGCTGCGGGTAGGCCTTCAGGGCGGCCAGGAATGTGTCCGACCAGGCGTCATCGGCGTCGGCGTGGCCGACCACCGCACGAACGACCCGCAACACCGTGGCACCGTGTTGTGCCACAACGGCCTCAAACGGCGGCTTGGCGTGCTTGTCGTCGTTCACCCTGATGTCACCGACAGGTTCCGGTAAGCATTCGAGTTCCTCCGTAACTCTCACTCTGAAGACGTCGGCGCGTTGTTGAATGTGAGAAACGTGTTCATGGCTAGCAGACCATCCGGTCGCGGCCGCCGCATAGGTGGGACCTCACGCTTCCGGGCCGCCCGTCGTTTACCGAGAAGGGAGGTTGAACCATGCAGACACGACACATGGTGATCGATAGCCCACTCGGCGAGCTGACACTCGTCGCAAACGGTGAAGCCCTGACGGGACTGTATTTCCGGCACCACTGGCATGGGCCCGCAGCTGATGCCCTGGGTCGCTACGTTGAGCCGGCCGCCGACATGCTGTTCGGTCAGGCGGCTGACCAACTGCACGACTACCTGACCGGAGGGCGCGAACAGTTCGATCTGCCCGTCGCCCTGATCGGCGAGCCGCACCACCGGCGAGTCTGGGAACTGCTGGTCGACATTGCCTACGGCGAGACCGTCACCTATGGCGAGCTGGCCGCCAAACTGGCTGACGGCACCACCGCATACGAGGTCGGCCAGGCGGTGGGGCGCAATCCGCTGAGCATCATCGTTCCCTGTCACCGCGTCGTCGGGAAGAACGGCGCCCTGACCGGATACGCGGGCGGCCTGAAGCGCAAACGATTCCTGCTGGACCTCGAGGAGCCGGTGCCCGCCGCGGCTGGCAGATTGTTCTGATGCCATCGACATGGCAGCGGCGCGTCGACGCCGCTGACTGGGAGGCGGTCACCGCCGACATGAATGATGTTGGCGGTGCGCTGCTCCCACAGCTGCTCACTCCCACCGAGTGTGCAGCGTTGCTCGATCTCTACTCCGACGACAGCTTGTTTCGCGCCACCGTCGACATGACCCGGCACCGCTATGGGCAAGGCGAGTACCGCTACTTCAAACGGCCCTACCTGCGCCCGATCGAAGAACTGAAGCACGCACTCTATCCGCGATTGCTGCCGATCGCCCGCGACTGGTGGACCAAGCTGCGCCGCGACGCTCCCTGGCCCGACACCCTCGACGAATGGCTGGACATGTGCCATCGCGCCGGCCAAACCAAACCCACCGCCCTATTGCTCAAATACGGGCCGGGTGACTGGAACGCGCTGCACCGAGACCTGTACGGAGAACTCGTCTTTCCGATGCAGGTGGTCATCAATCTCAACGAACCGGGCGCCGAGCACACCGGCGGCGAATTCCTTCTCGTGGAGCAACGACCCCGCGCGCAGTCGCGCGGCACCGCGACCACGCTGCCGCAAGGACACGGCTATATCTTCACCACCAGAGAACGGCCCATCCGCTCGACGCGGGGATGGTCGGCCGCCCCGGTGCGACACGGGGTGTCGGTGGTCCGCTCCGGTCAGCGCTGCACCCTCGGCCTGATCTTTCACGACGCTGCCTGAACACTTCCGGCCCTGCGGCACCATGGTGGTCATGGAGTTGTACGACGTGATGCGATCCACGCCCGCGGTGCGCGAGTTCACCGACGACCCGCTTCCCGACGATGTCCTCGGCCGGATTCTCGACAACGCCCGCTTCGCACCGTCCGGCGGCAACCGGCAGGGCGTGCGCGTCGTCGTCGTGCGCGCGAAAGAGACGCGGTCGGCCCTGGCGGACCTGGCGCTTCCCGCGGCCCGCCGATACGCCGCTCAGCTCGCCAACGGCGAGTCACCGTGGAATCCGTTGGCACCGACCGGCGTTACGCGGCCCACGATCGAGGCGACGGCACCACCGGCGCCTCACGAAGCGGAGCCAACATCTGCGTGGGCGCCGGACGGCGATACTTCAGGAGACCAGGCAGGCTGCTCGCATCCAGGAGACGATGAATTGACACGGATCGCGCCTTCGACGGCCTTCGACTCGGTGCCGACACAGGATCTCGGTCAAGGCGATCGGATCAATCTCGGCGTCGCGGCGATCATGGCCCCGACAATGATCCGATTGGCCTTCATGGTGGTTTTCCTATCTGTCCGCCCGCCGCCTCGCGCCGCGTCGTTACGGCAAGTACACAAGGGCCAGCCCGCTACCGATCCCAACAAAAAGGATCCTCTGTTGCGTGAAAATAGAAAAGGCGGACAAATCAAGCCCATAAAACATGACGCCTACACCTGCTTTTGATTCAAGTGGACGTTCACATTGGGGGAGCAGCCGTTAGGGGGTGGCGTTCTCACGCTTAAGATCCTGGAGCCGTTTGGCGTCCGCGGCCTGCAATCCGCCGAACTGGTTGCGCTGCCGACGATGCGTCGCTTCGGAGACACCCAGCTCGCGGCACGCCGCGGCGGTGTCTTTGCCCTTGCCAATCGCAACGATTTTTGCGTACTCCCCGCGAGGGGACTAGTAGTAATCGGGCCTGGCGTCTTGTTGGGCGGCACAAGTGAGTAGTCGACTACGCTAGTCCGGCTTGACCACTGGCGGGAAACTTCAGGGCGAGTCACTATTAACCATCAAGTCGCCCGGTACTGGTCGAATGCAGTGAGGCCCACATGGATGTCTCGACGTATCCACCTTCAACACTTGCCGTCGGCGCAAGCCCGCCTAGCCCGGTCGGCGATGCCGGTGCTAAGCCACAGCAGTTGGCAGGACCGGTACCGCCAGTCGCGGCGGGGCGGGGAGTCCTAGACGGTGCGTTTGCTGTGTTGGATGCTCTTGCTCACGCAGAGGAGGGCCTTGGACTGACCGCGCTGGCCCGCGCGAGTGGGCTGGCTAAAACGTCGGTGCATCGGCTCGCCGAACAACTCGTCACGCTCGGCGCGGTGCAGTGCGTCGAGCGCCGTTACTATGTCGGGCCGCGGATGCTGCGCATCGGGCAGCGCTGGCAGCCGGACCCGTCGCTACGGCGCTTTGCGCAGGCGCCGGTGCATGCCCTTGCCGTGCAATCGCACGCAATGGCGTCGCTGCGGATCTTGCATGAACGTCGCCTCCGATACATCTGCGCCGCTGTGCCCCACGGCCACGCCTGCATGCCCGACCCCGCCGACCCCGAATCGATCGCCCGAACCGCCACCGGACGCGTCCTCTACGCGACCCAACCCGCCGGTGGTGGCATGCTTCCCGACTGCTGGACCCAACGCGAATGGCGCAACCTTCGCGACTCCCTCCGCGAACCGCGCGCGACAGTGGTCGACCATCAAGACGCGGTTGCCGGCATCTGTTGCGTTTCGGCGCCCGCGTGGTGGCCGAATGGGGCTTGCGCCGGCGCGGTCACCGTCACGGTTCACGCAGACGATCCACCCACCGGCCTGCCAACCCTGGTGTCCTACACCGCGTGTCGGATCGGCGCCGCCCTTCGGCAACTAAAGCCGAAATGACGGGTGATGTTCCGGAACGCCGCCTGCGGTTCGCCTAGGACGCTGCTGATGTAGTGCCCTCTGCGGGGCGGGTTGCCGGTGTGGTTGGTGTGCCCGAAGTGGTGTGTGGTGGACGGCATTGTTGGTCGAGGTGCTGGTACTGCCTGGCGGTCGGGTCCGG
>NZ_JBKQQD010000433.1:0-4227 GCF_052144515.1 Mycobacterium sp.
GATTTCGCCTCCTTGTCCACCACGGTGCCGACCGGCTCGGCGACCCGCGCGTGCCGGCGAGTGGCCACCCCGGCCAGCATCCGCTCCATCACCACCCGCGTCAGCACGTCCTCGGCAGCAAAGTAGGTGTAGCTGACCAGCGGCACCTCGTGCCCATCCAGGGTGCGCGCCCGCGGCCGATCCACCGCCACCCGGCGCCCGCCCAGCGTGACCGAGCCGCGCCCGCTGCCATGACGCACCGCGGCCCGGTCCGGATCATGCTTGCCTTTCGGTCCGGCCACCTCAGCAATCTCGGCCTCGAACAATGCCTGCATCACCGACATCCCGGCGGCCACGCTCATCGCCAACAGCCCCTCTCGCGCCGCGCCAGCGATATCGGTCAGCGCCACTGCGATCTCCTCCGGCAGATCAGGCAACACCACGGCATCGGCCGTGTCAGCAACGCGAATAGTAGGTACGGTTCTCATGGCGGTCCCTTCCTTTGTGGGTGTTCTTGGTCGTTCACCCGAAGACCTACCATCCGGCAGGCCTCAGGCGAGGGACCGCCATCTCAAATTCCACGAAGGCCGGGACAACCTCCGAACCACGTCGATGACCTACTGATAGAGGCCATCGACCGTGTGACGTGGATCGTGCAGATGCTTGGTGAGAATCGCGATCTCTACGAATCCAGGGGCGTGGGAGGGCCCGTCGCAGCTGGCGCGATCGGCTGGGCGAACGCACTCAAAGAGTCTGCCGAGAGGGCGCGGGGCGCGGCTGCGGATCTCGTGCAGCACTTGTCGGCAAACCCGCTGCTGGACAACTAAATGCGTTTGAAGCGATATCTGAGAAACCAAGAACGTTAGATTCGAGAAATCGAATCCGTTCACGCGGGCCGTACTGGCACGGGATACGCCGTGCGGCTCAGCCCCTGGTTGCGGTCGGTTGCGAAAGCCCCACTCCAACGCACGCGCCAAACTCGTCACGTACTCCTCGCGGATGTCCTTGGGCTTCCATCTGATCGAGGATGGGTGTGGGGCAAATAGGAGATCGGGAGAGGCCGTGGCCTCGGCCCCGTGATCGAGCGGGACGGTGAACGGCCATGGCAGTTCTCGTGCCTCGGGATAGGCAGACCGCAGTGCAGCTTTCGCGTCTAGCCCCAAGCCGATGATCAAGCTTGGGTGGACGATCTCAAGCTCACGGTGCGGGTAAGGAGTGCAGTTCTTGATCTCATCGGGGAGCGACTTGCGGTCGCCGGGCGGGTGACAGTGCACCACGTTGGTGATGAAAGATCTGATGCTTGGCGATGCCGGCGATGTCGAAACTGTCGTCGAGGAACCGCCCGCCACCTCCGGTGAAAGGGATCTGCGACTCCATACACTCTCGACAAAGGCTTTGTCCGACCATCACCACCGGCGATCGCACCGAGCCATAGCCCGGCGCCGCTTGGGTTTCGCCGGGGATGTTCATACCCTCACAGCGCCTGCACACCCTGATTTGCGCTTCGAGCGCCGTCATGCGCTGCCGGCGAGGGTCTCTCACGCTATTGCCCATGTCGCGAGACAGGATCCGATCGACCTCGTTTCTCTAGATGTGAGACATGGCGCTGGCTCTGGTGCCGGGTACGACATGTCTCGGACCCAACCGGGCCGCCGATAGGCGGGTCGGGCAGGAGCCTGGTCGTGCCGCAAATCCCCCCGTACGGGCTGGGCGGTTTGGGCACACGTGTGGGAACCTTGCCCGCTGTATCGGTGCACGTCGCCGCTCCCGCCCCGGAAGTGTCCCAATATCAACCGAACTTAGACACGGGGGAAACGGGTCTGAGCGTAGTTGCTGCGGCCGATTTTCACGCCTGCCAGCTTCCCGACCCCGCGGAGGGTGTAGCAAAACCTACGCTGTGGTGAAACCGCACGCGCGCGCACCGAGGCAGGCCGACATACATCGCGATAATGCGCGTCAGGCCCCACCAGCGGCGGATTGCTCCGAGCGCCGAAACTCCTGCACCTGGCGCACGGCGTCTTTAATTCCAAGGTGGCCCTTTATCACTCGGGTGACGATCATGTCGCGGGTCGGATCGATCCGGCCGGCCGTGAGGCGCAAGTCCGCATCGGCCGGTGTTAGTCCTGCGGCCGACAACTTCGCTGCAATGTCTGAGCGCTCCCCACCGGTCACCCTGATCCAGTCGATCATGTCCGGCAGCCACGTGTTTGCCCATTGGTTGGTCAGCCGCTCCGCGCGGTCGCGCTGCTCAGGTGTGTGACCACCACGATTCGTGCGGTGAGGGTCGATCACGTAGCGATAGATCGCGCTCTCGATTTCCCCCGGTTTATGGCTATGGGATGGAGTTGAACGGCTCGCACGCTGAGCCCTCTGGTAAGCAGCTCCGAACCCTCCGTCGTCGGCCGGCTGGTTGATGTCGGCAGAATCGCCGTAGTGCCGAGCACTGATCGCCCCAGGGCCCAGGTCGTGGCGGAGCCTCCTAATGAGCCGCGGCGGCAAAGTGTGGCTCGCCGACTTGATGAATTCTCCGTAGTCCGAGCACTTGGCGAGTATCTCCCTTGACGTCACGCCGAGTTCCTTCGCCAGCTCGTGAACACGCGTCTCCGCTGGGGTCCCGGCAATTCGATTGTCGGCCTCTGCCATTCGGTTGCCTCTCGTCCTAGGTAACGGCGGCCTGCGCCGCAGCCGCGCCTTAACGGGTGTCGGGCACCGTTTCCCGCCGCCGCAGAACCGCGGTTATCCCAATGCTATGTCGGCGGCCCGACACATCTGTGGAACCGTTTCCGCCGCCGGCAACGCCAAGAACAACTTCTACGACACCTACTCCTTCGACGTCGAGACCGAACTCCGTCGCGAGGGACACCGCCCGCTCCGCTCACCAGCCGCCTGATCCAGTTGCGGCAAAAGGGACCAGATCCGCTCCACTGCTAAGGGGACCCCGATAACGCTGACACATGGAGCATCCAGACAGCACGATGGGTGTAGTTGGTCTCACGAGGAGGCAAGGGCACCCCAATGAAAAGTGAACCGTACGACTGGGCTGCCATGACGACGAGTCGATGAGCCCAGAAGAGACTATGCGCAGATTTGAGGCGCTCGGCCCGGTGCCGACCACAGGGCCCGTGAGTAACGATCAGCGCGAGCACATCCCGACTCCGGACGAACTGATACCACGCGGTGCCCTCACCTATGCTTCGTCGACAAAAACGACGGTAATCCAGCGCGGAGCGATCGTAATCGGTTCAACTGCAAACCTCACTGCATGAGCGATGCGTCGGAGTCCGCTCGAGTGCGGATCACAATCGCCGACTATGTAGTCATCGATCAGCAAGGAAAAGCCACAATCGTCGGCGCCGGCGTCACCATCGCAGGTGTCAATCTTCAGTCCGGAATGACAGCCCCTTTCGCAGTCTTAGTATCCGCGTCCTTCGCTCCGCAGTTCGTTGGAGAAGATCCCGCGGTCGAACTGTCGCTCGAAACCGAAGATCACCAGTTGGTACAGATGCCTGGACTGCTTGACTCGACCGGACAGCCGCAATATCTGCGTGTGGCCACCTCAGAGAAGCTGCTCCCAACAGTACTGCCGGGCGCCAACATTCCCGCTGACATCATCCGACCGAAAGCGCAGATCCTTCTAAACTTCCAGAACGGACTCCCGCTGGCACCCGGTCATGCGTATGTATGGCGCGTGAAGATAGACGGCGACACTCGGCCTGAGTGGACAGAGATGTTGTACGTTCCCACAGCCAGCGCGGGCCCGGTCCTCGGATAGCGCCCAGCGGAGCAGAACAAACGCCCCCAAAAGCCGCTACGCAGCCCCCGGTGCCCAGCAAAGCCGCGATCTACAACCACGCCCACACACTTTGCAGAAGGTCGTAAGAGCTGCGCGGCGCGAGGGTTTCCACCCCCCACACCGCGCCGATGACCGCCTGCAGCGGCGCGGCATCAGGCCCGCAGAAACCTCGTGACAGGGACCCGATAGCCTGCGAGATTCGGGGGCTTTGTCTCTTTGGAGAAGGTGACGATCTGACATGACTGATAAATGGCTCTCCGACATCGGTGCGCCGGGAGAGTTTCCCCTCGTGGATGTGTGCGAGCAAATCGAGCAGAAAATCCACGTTAACGCAGACAACCAGAAATTGCCGCAGGAGTTCCCGGACTGGCAGTCGTGCGTGGAAGATCGGGACGCCACCATCTACAAGTTGAGCGCGGCTGTTGTCAACCTTTGCCGGATGGTGGAGTACTTGG
>NZ_JBKQQD010000434.1:0-30206 GCF_052144515.1 Mycobacterium sp.
CCCCCACGCCCCCAACCTCTGCGCCGGCGCCGCCCTCCCCGTCGAGGCCGCCCTCGACGATGCGGCACTCGCGGGTGTCCGTTCGGAATTCCCTGGGCTGGATGTGGTTTCGATCTCACCGTTCGGTCGGTCCGGCCCGTGGCGGGACCGGCCGTGGACCGAGTTCACCCTGCAGGCGACGGCCGGTTCGACGGGCGGCCGCGGGTTTCCCGACCGCCCGCCCGTCTACGCCGGGGGCCGGCTGGGAGAGTGGATCGCCGGCAGCTATGCGGGGGTGGCGGCACTGGTGCTGCGCACCGCGGCTCGGCGACGCGCTCAGCGGGCTCAGCATATCGACGTGTCGATGCTTGAATGTGTATGCGCCGCAATGTCGCTGTACGCTCCGTTGACCGCAAGCCTGTCCGGCAAGCCGCCGCCCGGGCGGACCGTGGAGATTCCCTCCGTCGAGCGCAGCGCGGACGGCTGGATCGGTTTTTGCACCATCACCGGCCAGATGTTTCTCGACTTCTTGCTGATGATCGACCGGGCCGACCTGCTCGACGACCAAACGATCATCGACCCAAAGCTGCGCCAGGACCGATACAGCGAGTTTCAGAAGATCATCGAGGAATGGACGACGACGCTGCCGAGCGCGGCGATCGAGGACATCGCGAGTGCGATGCGCATCCCGGTCTCGGCGCTGGGCACGCCCGAAACCATCACGGCCAATGAGCATTTCGCGGCGCGCGGCGTGTTCGTTCAGCACCCATCCGGATTCGTGCAGCCCCGCCGCCCCTACCTCGTCGACGGTGAGGCGGGGCCGCCACCGCGGCCCGCGCCACAGTTCGGCGCCGACACCGACGCTGTGCATTGGCCTGCCCGCGGGCCTCGAGGCGGCGGCCTGAGCGACGGTGATCCGCTGGCGGGTCTGCGAGTCATCGACCTGACCGGCTTCTGGGCCGGCCCGGCGGCCACCCAGGTGCTGGCCGCGTTCGGCGCCGACATCATCAAGGTGGAATCCACCCAGCGTCCCGACGGGATGCGCTTCACCTCCACCCGGCCGCCTTCGGTGGACGGCTGGTGGGAATGGGGAGCGGCCTTCCAGGGCGCCAATGCCGGAAAGCGAGGCATCACCCTCGACCTGAATCGGCCGGAGGGGCGCGAGGCGTTGCTGGCGCTCGTTGCGCAGGCCGACGTGTTGATCGAGAACTACTCCCCACGCGTCTTGGACAACTTCGGCATCACGTGGGAGTTGCTGCAGGGTGTCAATAGCCGGTTCACCTTGGTGCGGATGCCGGCCTTCGGCCTCGACGGCCCCTGGCGCGATCGCACCGGGTTCGCGCAGACCATGGAGCAGGCCACCGGGCTGGCCTGGATGACGGGCTATCCGGACGCGGCGCCGATGGTGCTCAAAGGACCGTGCGATCCGACGGCCGGACTGCACGCGGTGGTGGCCACCCTGGCGGCGCTGGAGAAGGTCGACGAACTGGGCCGCGGTGTGTTCGTCGAAGTGCCCATGGTCGAAACGGCGCTGAACGTCGCCGCCGAAGTCGTCATCGAATACCACGCGTACGGCGCCGAGTTGGTGCGAGCAGGCAACCGCGGGCCCGTGGCCGCGCCGCAGAACCTCTATCGCTGCTCAGGGCCCGGCGACGATGCGTGGCTCGCCTTGGCCATTGCCACCGACCAGCAGTGGCGGGCGCTGCGCGCGGTGCTGTCCGAGCCCGAGTGGGCGCGGGCGCCCGAGCTCGCCGACGCGGCCGGCCGACGGCGTGCCCACGATGCGATCGACGAGCAGCTGGCGGCCTTCTGTGCAGGCCGCGATGCCTCCAAACTTGCCGAAACTCTTGTGACACAGGGTATCCCGGCTGCGCATGTAGTGCCGCCGTGGCAAGCGTTGGATAACCCCCAATTCGCCGCACGGGATTTCGCGGAGACCGTTCACCACCCGGTCGTCGGTGTGCACCGCATGCCCGGTCTGCCGATGCGGCTGGCGGGCCGACGCCGACCGTGGTTCACGCGGCCGGCTCCGACACTGGGACAACACAATGACGAGGTGCTGCTCAGCGCCGCAGACTTAACTGCTGACCGGGTCGCCGAGTTGCGGCGGTCTGGCGTCGTCGGCGAAAGACCGGATAACCTATGAGCCGGCATCCTTTTCGTGACGTCGCCATAGTCGCCGCATACAACACCCCGCAAGCGCGGGTCCTGGAAGGCCACACCGCCTTTTCGATCACGCTGGCGGCGGTTCGCGGCGCGCTCGCCGAGGCCGATGTGGCGGCCACCGAAGTCGACGCCGTGTTCAGCAAGCATGCCCCCGAACTGATCTATGCATTAGGCATCGGACCGGTATGGAACTCCAACTCCAAGGGCGGCATCGCCGGTGTTCTCCAGGCGGCCGGTCTGATCGCGACCGGCCTTGCGCATACCGTGTTGCTGGCCGACGGTGAGGCGGGGGTCTACACCGAGCGGGCCGCGACCGCGCCCTGGACCCGTCCGGCAAACGAGTTCGTGGTGCCGTTCGGCCTCTACACCGCAGCGGAATTCGCTTTGATCGCCCGCCGCCACATGCACGTGTACGGCACCTCCGAGGAGCAGGTGGCCCGACAAATGGCCGAAGTAGCCGCCACCATCCGCAACAACGGGCACGTCAACCCCGAGGCCGTCTACTACGGCCGCGGCCCGTTCACCGCATCGGATGTGTTGTCGTCGCGAATGGTCACCGAGCCGTTCCACCTGCTGGACTGTGCGACGACTTCCGAAGGTGGCTGCGGCCTGCTGATGACCACCGCCGAACGGGCCGCCGATCTCCCCGGCGGTGCCGTGTACATCCTGGGGGGCGGCCTGGACTGCCTCGGGCCCGCGTATCGTCACGCTCCAAGTTGGGACCTCACCGGGCGCGGCAGCGACATCCCGAACGGTTACGTCGGGCGACGCGCAGCGCGCAGCGCCTTCGCGATGGCGGGACTGCGGCCGGCCGACGTGGACATCTGCGAGCTGTACGACCCGTTCTCGTTCGAAATCATCCGCCAATTCGAGGCTTTCGAGTTCTGCGGAGACGGCGAAGGCGGCGACTTCGTGATGGACGGCCGCATTGGGCCCCACGGCCAATTCCCGATCACGACGGACGGCGGGTTGATGTCATACAGCCATGGCGGCGGTGTCGTACAGCTGACCCAGCGGGTCGCGCGCGGTGTCCACCAGCTGCAGAAGCAGTGCCGCAGCCGGCAGGTCCCCGATGCCCGGGTTGCGCTGTGCAGCAACGGTGGGGCGGGAGCGCTGTTCACCGACCTCGTGCTGCTGGGGAGTGAGCGCCCATGACGACAGTCATGGAGCCGCAGCGGCCGGGTATCCCATTGCCGGAGCCGACACCGGTGTCCGCGCCGTTCTGGGAAGGCTGTGCCGCCGGAGAACTGCGCTACCAGCGCTGCCAGTCCTGCGGGCACGCCGAGTTCGACCCGGCGTGGGAGTGCCGGGCGTGTGGCGCCGAAAGCCTCGTTTGGCAGGTCAGCGCCGGACGTGGCGAGGTGTACAGCCACACCGTCGTATGGCGGCCCCAGGCACCGGAATTCACCGTGCCCTACGCGGTGGTGATCGTGTCATTCGACGAGGGCTTCGCGGTACTGACCAATCTGATCGGCTGTCCGGTCGGCGACGTGCGAGTGGGACTTCGCGTGCGAGTCACATTCCGGGACATGGGTGCGATCACCCTGCCTTACGTCGAACCGGAAACGGAAGGCAGACATGGGCATTGATCTCATCCTCGACATGGCTTGCGGCGCGCTGCCCGACCGGGTGGTGCTCGGCCGGCGCGACGAAGGGCTTACCCTGGCCGACCTCGACCGGGCGGTCACGGGCGGCGCCGCCGTGCTGCGCGCGGCGGGTGCCGGCAGCGTCGCCTATGTCGGATTGAACGGCCCAGTCCTGCCCGCCTTGCTGTTCGCGGCGCCACGGGCGGGAATTCCGCTGGCACCACTGAACTATCGGGCCTCGGCGGGCCAGTTGAACGCATTGATCGCCGAACTCGACCGACCCTATGTCGTGGCCGATCGTGCGTTCGCACAGTCCGTGCCGGCCGCCGCGCTGTCGGAGGATTGGCTGGCCCTGGCGCTGGGTACCGATCCCGCGGCGCCAGCTGCGGTGCGCGACGACGATCCGGCCGTGTTGTTGTTCACCAGCGGCACCACCTCGAAGCCAAAAGGCGTGCTGTTGCGGCACTCTCACCTGCTGAGCTACGTGCTGGAGAGCGTCGAATTCGGCTCCGTCGCCGAGGACGACGCGATCCTCATCAGCGTGCCGCCCTACCACATCGCGGGCATCGGCTCGGTGCTGAGCAATCTGTATGCGGGTCGGCGGATGACCTACCTGCCGGACTTCAGCGCTCACGAGTGGCTCGCCCTGGTCCGAGAGGATCGGATGACCCACGCCATGGTGGTGCCGACCATGTTGGCTCGCATCGTCGCCGAACTCGACGGCGCGACCGCGGAAGCTCCGGCGCTGCGCTCGATCGCCTACGGAGGCGCCCGGATGCCGTCGAACGTCCTGCGCGCGGCGCTGGCCGCGTTCCCGGGGGCCGATTTCGTCAACGCGTACGGACTGACCGAAACCAGTTCCACCATTGCGGTTTTAGGTCCGGAAGTCCACCGCGCCGCGTTGGCGGGCGACCCGCTGGCGGTCAGCAGGCTCGGTTCGGTGGGGCGGATGATCCCCGGCGTGGAATGCCAGATCCGGGGCGATCAGGGGCAACCACTTGCGCCCGGCGAGACGGGGCAGATCTGGGTGCGCGGCGCACAGGTGTCCGGCGAATATCAGGGCGTGGGTTCGGTACTCGACGAAAACGACTGGTTCTGCACCCGCGATCAGGGACGCCTCGACGCCGACGGCTACCTGTTCGTCGACGGACGTGTCGACGACACGATCATCCGCGGCGGCGAGAACATCGCGCCGGCAGAGATCGAAGACGTCCTGGTCGAGCATCCTGCGGTCGACCAGGTGGTCGTCGTGGGTGCGCCGGACGAGGAGTGGGGTGAACGCATCGTCGCGGTGGTGGTTCCCGCGGCCGGTGCCGACCCCTACCCCGAAGATCTGCGCGCGTTCGTGAGATCGCGATTGCGGTCCTCGCGCACACCGGACGAGGTGGTGTTCCGATCCGACCTCCCGTACACCGCAACCGGCAAGGTGGTGCGGCGAGAGCTCGTGGCGAACGTCGAGGAGAGAAAGACAGGCACATGACCACAGATCACGCCGCGGAGCTGCTGGGCCTCACCGATGCGGTTGCCCTGGTCACCGGCGCCGCCGGCGGCATCCCGAAGGCTACGGCGATCGCCTTGGCCAAAGCCGGCGCCCACGTCGCGGTCGTCGACATCGCCGACGAGTTCACCGCCCAGACCGTCAAGGAGATCGAGGCGCTGGGTCGTCGGGCCATCGCGCTGCACGCCGACGTCCGGCGCGTCGACGATGTGCACGCCATGGTGGAGGCGACGCGCAGCGAGCTGGGGCCCGTCACCGTCGCGGTCAACGGCGTCGGCAGCCTGGGCGCCGCCACGCCGAAGTCGTTCCTGGACTACACCGTCGAGGAGTGGAACGGTCCGATCGAGCTCAACCTGACCTCCACGATGCTGTGCATGCAGGCCGAGGCCGCCGCCATGATCCGCGATGGAATCGCCGGACGGATCGTCAATTTCGGCTCGACGAGCGGAGTGACCGCCGCACCGTCGGTGTCGCACTACGGTGCGGCAAACGCCGGAGTCATCCACCTGACCAAGTCCATCGCGCTCGAGCTCGCGCGGTACGACATCCGGGTCAACTGCGTGGTGCCCGGTACCCACAACATCGATCGGACCGGTCGGGAGACCCCGACGTCACGCCGGCCAGAACAGGCCGAGTTCTTACGCCGCGCGGCCGAGGCTACCCCGCAGAAACGCCTGGGGCTGGCCGAAGAGACCGCGGGTGTCGCGCTGTTCCTCGCCTCCAATCTCTCGTCGTACATGACGGGGCACGCCGTGATTTCCGACGGTGGCATCACCCACACCACCGCACGCCCACCGGTCGGCGCGCTAAGACCGCTGGCGCTCAGGGATATCGGAAATGACAATGAGTGATCTGGAAATCTTCGACTGCCACTGCCACATCTTGCGCACTGCCGAGCACAGCTGCGATCTCTACAGCAACCTGTTGAGATTCAGTGCCGCGATGGGGCTGCCTGACAAGCCGAGCTTCTTCGGCACGCCCGACGAAGCCGAAAAGGTTATGGACGCCACCGGCATTGCACACATGAACATCCTGATGTTCACCTGGTCGGGTGTGTATTGGCGGCAGGGGCAAAACATCCTGCCGGACGAACCTGCCGACCGGCTGCGCGAGACTGAAGACCTGCGGCGGCGAATCGTGCGGCGGATCCAGGACAACAACAGCTGGGCGCTCGAGCAGGTCGCGGCCAGTCCGCGGTTGAGCTGCTTCGTGGGTGTCGACCCCGTGCTGATGGATGAGCAGACGCTACTGGCCGAGGTGGACAACGGGATTCGCCGTGGAGCGATCGGCGTCAAGCATGTGCCGATGAATCACGGCACCGAGGGTGATGACCCTCGAATGTGGCTGGTCTATGACTATTGCGCCAGCGCGGGAATCCCGATCCTGACGCAGGCAGCCGGGTTCATGCCGGGCCGGCCCCGCTTCTACGCCAAAGCGCTCGACGACTTCCCCAAGCTCAAGCTGATCTTCGCCCATCTCGGGCATGACCGGCAGTTCGGTCAGGGCGCCGACGCGGAGGTTGTCGAGCTGGCGCAGAGCTATCCGGGTGTGCACACCGATGTCTCACTGCGGCTGATCGAGGTTGTCGACGGTCATGTGAGCCCGGAAGACCTGGTCGCCCATCTCCGCGCGATCGGCACCGACCGGGTGCTGTTCGGCAGTAACTGGGTCATCAGCGAATACCTGTGGATGCGGGCTCATGCCGGGGTCACCCCGGCCACCAGTCACGACCGGCTGGATCGCGAGCTCGAGGTGCTCAGGCGCCTGCCGCTGACTGACGAAGAGCGGGCCGACTTGGCGTCACGCAACTTTCGCCGGCTGACGGGGATGGCGTCATGAGCCGTGAGTTGCTGCATGTGGCGGTGGTGACGGGTGCCAGTCGCGGCATCGGTCGCGCAATCGCGCGACGGCTGGCCGCCGACGGCATAGCCGTCGCCGCGGTTTCGCGGTCGATGCGGGCCGGCGACGGCGAGTTCGCCGGGTCGCTGCAAGAAACCGTCGCACAGATCACCGCCGACGGCGGCCGGGCAGTGGCCATCTCCTTCGACCTGGCCGATGTGGCCGCCGACCGGCGCAAAATCATTGATGCGGCAGGCGACGAATTCGGCGCCCCCGTCGACATCGTGGTGAACAATGCGGCCGCGGCGCGGCATTTCGACATGTTGTTCGCCGACATGACTCGGCGGGTGTTCTTCGAAGCGGTCGAGACAAACGTCTGGGCGGCATGGGAGTTGGCCATCGCAGCGGTACCCGGTATGCGCGAGCGCGGAGCCGGCTGGATTCTGAACATATCCTCGTCGCAGGCCGGCCCCAGGCTGGGACCACCGTTCGCGGACAACCCCACCAACGGCGCTGCACTGTACGGCGGGACCAAAGCGTTCATCGACCGCATCACCACCGGCGCGGCCATGGACCTCTACGACGACAACATCGCCGTCAATGCCCTGGCACCCGAATACCAAGTCGCGACCGACAACGCGCTTACGGTTTCCGGCGTCCGAGTGGACAATTCCGAGCCGGAGGAGACCATCGCCGAGGCCGCGCTGGCGCTGTGCACCGGTAACCCGAAGACGCTGACCGGTCGAATCGCCTACAACCTCTCACTGCTCGTCGAGCTCGAGCGCCCGGTGCGCGGGCTCGACGGAACGGCCCTGCTGCCGGGTTGGCAGCCGGGCGAGATCGATGCCAGCCGGCTGCGGGTGCCATACGTGCAGACCGGATCGCGAAACCAACTGTGAGGAAAGGAAAACCATGCCTCTGCAACCGTCAATGAAACTCATCTCGGTGGACGACCATCTGATTGAGCATCCCAAGGTCTGGACCGACCGGCTGCCACAGAAGTACCTGGAGCGGTGCCCCCGCATTGTCGACGAACCGTCACCGTCCGGCGGCCTCCCTATCCAGGTCTGGTACTACGAGGACAAGCGATTCCCGGCGATCGGCCTCAACGCCGTCGCCGGAAAGAAACCGGAGGATTTCGGCGTCGAGCCGGTTCGGTACGCCGACATGATTCCCGGCTGCTACGACCCCAAGGCGCGGCTGGTAGACATGAATCTGGACGGAGTCTACGGGGCCGCAAATTTCCCGTCCTTCCCGCGCTTTGCCGGCGGCCTGTTCACCAAGGAGAGTGAGGACTTCGATCTCGCGCTCGCGTGCGTACAGGCCTACAACGACTACGTCATCGACGAGTGGTGCGCGGTCGCTCCACACCGGTTCATTCCGCTGATCATCCTGCCATTGTGGGATCCCGACCGTTGTGTCACCGAAATCGAACGGTGTGCGGCCAAGGGCGCCAAGGGGATCACCTTCCCGGAGAACACCGTGCCGCTGGGGCTGCCGTCGATCTACACCGACCACTGGGAGAAGGTGTTCTCCACCGCCGAAGAGACGGACATGCCGCTGTGCATGCACTTCGGGTCCTCGGGCTCGCCGCCGGTGACCGCGCCGGAGGCGCCGTACGCCGTCACGATCGCGCTGTACGGCACCAACTCCATGTCAGCCACCGCACATCTGCTGTTTTCGCCGGTGTTCCACCGCCATCCGAAGCTGAAGGTGGCACTCTCGGAGGGCGGCATCGGTTGGGTGCCCTATCTGTTGGAACGCATCGACGGCACCTGGGAACGTCACCGCTGGTATCAGAACGTGGTTAAAGACGTTCGGCCATCGGATCTGTTCCACAAGCACATCTACGGTTGCTTCATCGACGATGTAGCGGGCTTGAAGGCGCGGTACGACATCGGCATCGGCAACATGACGTGGGAATGCGACTACCCGCATTCCGACTCGTACTGGCCACACAGCCGCCGCTACGCCGAGAAGGTGTTCGCCGACATCCCCGACGACGAGGTTCATCAGATCGTCGAGTTGAACACCCGCGGGCTGTTCAACTTCTATGAGGAGACGGTGAATTGACTCTAGGGTCCGGTCGAGACATCAATGCTTCGGATTGGACGGAACGTGATCTGCTCACGCGGGAACTCGCTGTGCAGCGGTTGGCCGACGACGAAGCGGCGACCAAGGCCGAACTGACAGCGTTGCTGGCCCGCGACAACGCCGATCCAGACGCCATCGCCCACCTGGAGCGACGGCTGAAGGCGCTCGAAGTGACTCGGCGAAACCTACTGTCGGACTCGGGCACCGAATAACGCCGAAGTGGCCGAACATAATTCCGGCCGACGGCCGCCGGCGCAATCCGCGGCGAGTCTGACCCATGCGGTCCGGCCGTCGAAGCCCGGGCAAGCGCATTGCCGTTCCAGTCAGTGGATTCTCGGGCGAATAGACCGTCGCCGAACCATAGCCTGTTGTAGCGGCCGCGACCAGATGGCCGCGCAATCGGGGAAGCAGGGTAAACGCCGACTATGACACCGCGTGCCGACGATTGCGGCCTGCTTGCGGGGCTGCGGGTCCTGGAGGTGTCCGAGACCATCGCGGGTGCCTACGCGGGCAAGCTTTTTGCCGATGTGGGTGCCGACGTAGTGCTCTCCGAGCCGGCCGGTGGTCATCGGCTGCGCGGAAGCGGAGCGGGTTGCACCGAGGAGCCACTGTTCGCTTTCCTTGCCGCGGGTAAGACCGCCACCACCCGGAACTGGGTCGAGCTCGCCGACGACGCCGATGTGGTGCTTGTCGAATCGGTGAGCCAGCCCGATCCCGATCTGCTGGAACGGCTGGCGGAGCGGTCCGTCGTGGTCGCGATCACCCCATGGGGATTGACCGGGCCGTACGCGGACTCCGCACGTCCCTGGACGGAATTCACCCTGCAGGCCGAGGCCGGTTCGTTGAGTAACCGCGGCGAACCGGCATTCTATCCGCTGGCACTCGGTGGGGCCGAAACGCTCTGGGTGGCAGGGTCATTCGCGGCCACCGCCGGTCTGGGGGCCGTCGCAGGGATGAGGCGGCACGGTGCTGGCGAACTCGTCGATGTGTCGCTGTTGGAGGTGACGACCTATGCCGCGACCATGTTCGCCGACGTCGCGGCCACGCTGAGCAAAGCGTCTCATGAGCCGACCGTGCAGCGCCGTCGTCTCATCCCGTCGGTGGAGCCGGCTTTGGACGGCTGGGTCGGTTTCAACCTGGCGTCGGCCCAGAATCTCGAGGATTTTCTGGTGCTGATCGAGCGGCCCGACTGGCTTGCCGACGAGGACATCAAGTCATACGTGGGACGGTACCGCCGGTCGGCGGAGTTCACCGCGGCGGTGCGCTCGTGGACCATTCAACGGACTGTGGCCGAGATCGTCGAGGCTGCGTCGGCGTTTCGCATTCCATGCTCGCCAGTTCACAGTGGGGCAACGCTTCTCGACGACCCGCAGGTGCGGGCCCGCGGGTTCTATGTCGAAGACGCTTCGGGGCGGTTCCGCCAACCGTCGGCGCCGTTCCTGTTCGACGGCGTTCGGCCGCCGTCAGCGCGCCCTCTGACCCAACCGAGCGCCGACGCCGGATTCACCCCGCCGATCGAGTCCGTCCGCGGCCGCAGTGACGAAGGGGAACCGCCCGCGGGATCGCTGCCGCTTGCCGGGCTGCGCGTGGTGGACCTGGGCAACTGGTGGGTCGGGTCGCTAGTGGGGACGATCCTGGGTTCGTTGGGGGCCGATGTCATCAAGATCGAGTCGACGCGTCGCGTCGACGGGGCGCGGATGCTGGGCGGCACCATTACCGACGACGAATTGTGGTGGGAGTACGGCTGGATCAATCTCGGTGCCAACCACAACAAGCGGGCCGTGACGCTCGACTTCTCCACACCGCGAGGTTTGGAGTTGATCAAACGGTTGATTATCGACGCCGACGTGCTGCTGGAAAATTACGCCCCCCGCGTGCTTGAGAACGTCGGAATCGACTGGGCGGGCGCGCGGGCGCTCAATCCAGATATCGTGATGCTTCGCATGCCCGCGTTCGGGCTGTCCGGACCGAACCGTGACATGGTGGGCTACGCCCAGACTGTCGAGCAGTATTCCGGAATGTGTTGGCGCACAGGCTATCCGGACGGACCGCCGACCAACCCTAGCGGACCCGCCGATCCGATGGCCGGCTCCAACGCGGCATTCGCGTTGCTGGCCGTGCTGCACCACCGGGAACGAACCGGCCGGGGAATGCTCGTCGAGGCACCACTGGCGGAGGCCGCGTTGACGATGACCGCCGAGCAGGTGATCGAATGGACCGCCAATCACCGGCTGCTGGAACGCGACGGTAACCACCTCAGAGGCCATGCCCCCCAAGGGGTTTACGCCGGCATTGGCACCGAACAGTGGCTGGCGATCTCGGTGGTCACCGACGAGCAGTGGCGAGCGCTGGCGGACTACACCGGCATATCCGGTTGGGACGACTCCGTTCTGGCAAATGCGGACGGCCGTTACGAGCGCCGCGACCAGCTTGACGAGGATTTGAGCGCGTGGGCGGCGACCCGCGACGTCGCCGCCGCGGCCGAGCAGCTGGTCAGGCTCGGCGTACCCGCCGCTCGTGCCGTCGATCAGCGATTCGTCCACGAACACCCGCAAATTGCCGCCCGGGGCTACTTCGAGGACATCGATCATCCCGTGCACGGGCTGATACCTCTCCCGGTGTTGCCCTTCCGATATCGGCGCGTCAGCAGGTGGTCGTACCAGGCACCGCCCACGGTGGGACAGCACAACCACGAGGTGTTGGAGAAGGATTTGGGGTTGTCCCGCGCAGACATTCAGCAACTTGCGGACGACGGCCTCGTCGGCTGTCGGCCAGCCGGTCTATAGCCGCCATTCGATCAAAGGAGATCACACACGATGACGACCGCACTCGCTGCGAAGAGGCTCGCCGCGGGCTTCAGCTGGACGGAATGTCCACGCTGGCAACCCAACTCGTCCGGAGGCCGGTTCCACTTCTCCGACATGTACAACGGCCGCATCGTCGCCGTCGACGACGCCGGGCACACCGAAACGCTGATCGACCTGTCCAGCAGGGAGGGTCTCGACGGCCAGTCGATCGTCGCGATCGGCACCGGATTCCTGCCGGACGGTAGGCTGCTGGTCAACTCGATGTTCGAACGAATCGTCCTGGCCTACGACGGATCCGAGACCAGCGTCTACGCCGACTTCCGCGATCTGGCCATCGGTCCGATCAACGACATGGTTGTCGACGCAGCGGGCCGCCTCTACGTCACCCAGCTGGGCTGCAATCTGTTCGCCGGGGAACCCCCAGCGGAGTCGCCGATCCTCATCGTTGAACCCGACGGCACCCCCCGCGCCGCCGATGAGGCGGGGCCCTTGATGGGCGCCAACGGCATCGCGATCTCGGCGGACGGCCGCACCCTGGTGACCGCGGAGACGTTTGCCGACAAGATCACCGCCTTCGATATCGCGCCGGACGGCAAGCTCACCGGGAAGCGCACCTTCGCAGACATGCAGGGCGGCTTTCCCGACGGGCTCTGCCTCGATGAGGAGGGCGCGGTCTGGACGGCCCTCACTGCGGCCGGACGGGTGGTCCGAGTCGTGGAGGGCGGGGAGGTCGTCGCCGAGGTCAGTCCGCCCCAGGCCGAGTGCGGCGTTTCCACCGCGTGCGGACTCGGCGGCCAAGACCGCCGCACGCTCTACATCTGCTGCGGCTTCGAAGTCTTCGACTCCGAGAAGTCGCGGCGCGAAGCCCAAGGCTCGATCTGGACCGCGCGGGTGCCGGTCTCAGGCGGCTCGACCCGTCCCTGATCACAATCGGCTGAAGGAAATCCCATGACATTCCTGGACTTTTCCGATCGCGTGGTGATCGTCACCGGTGCCGGTCGTGGGTTGGGTCGCGCCTACGCCGAGCTGCTGGCCGCCCGCGGCGCCGCGGTCGTCGTCAACGACACCGGCGGCACGGTCGACGGCACCCTGCGGGGCGAGGAGCCGGCCGCCGAGGTCGTCGCCGGCATTCAGGCCATTGGTGGCCGAGCGGTGGTGTCCACGGCGACGGTGGCGACCGAGGACGGGGCGCAAGCCATCGTCGACGCCGCGGTCGCGGCATTTGGGCGCATCGACGCGGTCATCAATAATGCCGGAATTTACTTTGTGCGCCCGTGGTTGGATGTCTCGCCGGCGGACTATCAGCGCTTCCTCGACGTGCACTACTTCGGCAGCGTCTTGGTCTGTCGGGCCGCTTGGCCGCACCTCATCGAGTCCGGCGGCGGCCGGATCGTGAACACCGTGTCCAGCGCGATGCTCGGGGTGCCGGACATGGTGCATTACGGCTCCGCGAAGGGAGCGGTGTACGGCCTCACGCGCAACCTGGCCGTCGCAGGTGCCGAGCACGGCATCAAGGTCAACGCCGTCGCCCCCGGCGCCGGTACCCGGATGCTGGACGAGGCCGCCGACGCGCTGCCGCCGGGCACCGTCGAGTACATGAAGGAAGCGATGCCGCCGCGGCTGGTCGCACCTGTTGCGGCCTACCTGGCACACGAAAGCTGTTCCCTCACTGGTGAAGTGCTCAATGCCGCCGGCGGGGCGGTGAATCGGCTGGTGGTGGCCAACACGGCCGGAATCGCCGATCCCGAATTGACGCCGGAAACGGTCGCCGACCGGTTAGGCGAGATCCTGGCGATCGGGGCGGTGGAGCCTACGCCACTTATGCTGCCGACGCCGGTGGTGGGGTCGTGAGCGGCGAATGGACCGTCGAGGTCGATCGTCAAGCTTGCGTCGGAAACAAGATGTGCATCGCCGCAGCACCTGATCTGTTCGACTTCGTCGACGGCAAGTCGGCGGTGCGCACCAGCCTGCATGTCCCGTCGCCGGAGCTCATCGAAGCTTACGAGTCATGCCCGGTGTCGGCCATCGTGTTGCGTGACGAAAACGGCCAAGAAATCGAACCCGAAGCCTGAAACCGGAGAAGCCAATGACGCAAACAGTTCCTGGGTACCCGTTCCCCCCGACCCCGCTCGAGCAAGCGGTTGAGCACTATCACCGGTTGCTCGAGGACCGGGCGATGACCAAGGTGACCATGCCGTTCGGCGGTGACGTCTGGGTCATCCACCGGTATCACGCCTGCAAACAGATGTTGGAGAGCCCAAAGTTCGTGCGAGGGCCGTTCGCCCGCGGGGAGCAGCCGACGCCGTACTTCGTGCACTTCCCCGACTTCCTCACGACGACAATCCAGTTCGCCGACCCGCCGAACCACACGCGGCTGCGCAAGCTCGTCGCCAAGGCGTTCACGGTCCGCCGGATAGACAAATTGCGGACCGGCACGCAGCGCATTGCAGACGAACTCCTCGACGGCATGGCGGCGAAAGGCGCGCCGGCCAACCTCGTCACGGAATTCTCGCTCCCGCTACCCATCCGGGTGATCTCGGAGCTCCTGGGAGTGCCGCTTTCCGACCGCGACAAGTTCGTCAACTGGAGCAAGTCCACACTCGCGACGTCCGGGATGACTGAACAGGAGATCGCCCAGGCCGGTGCCGAGTTGTACGTGTACCTGGCCGAGCTGGTCGCCGCCCGGCGAGAAGAGCCGCGCGACGATCTCCTCAGCGCGCTGGCCGCGGCGCGCGACGCAGACGATTCCCTCACCGATGAAGAGATCCTGACCATGGCCATGGTCATCATCGTCGGCGGGTTCGACAACACGGCTAACTTCATCAACCTCGGTGTGGTTGCGCTGTTGCGCAACCCTGACCAGTTGAACATCCTGCTGGCCGATATCGACGGCGTGGTGCCCACCACCGTCGAGGAGGTCTTGCGGCACGGGCATTTCGCCGTGGGTGAAAACGTCACCGGCTCAGGCGGACTCCCGCCGTTCGCGGCCGCCGACGACGTGGAGATCGACGGCGTGCTGATCAGGAAAGGCGAAGCCGCGCTGATCGACCCCGCCGCCGCCAATCACGACCCGGCCGCATTCGACAATCCGGGTGCGTTCGACGTGACTCGTACGCCCAACCGCCATCTCACCTTGAGCCATGGCATCCACCATTGCCTCGGAGCGCCACTGGCGCGAATGGAAATGCAAGTTGCTATCGCGTCGCTCTTCAAGAGGTTTCCCACGCTGCGGCTCGCCGGCGACCCGGAGTACGCGACCGAGTACCTAACGGCGGGCATGTCGGTCCTTCCGGTGACCTGGTGACGCCGTGACCGACCAGCCCGCCCGCGTCGTGGTCGCCGGGACCCGACCGGGTTCCCGGCGTCCGGAGATGGACGTCACCTGATGGCAAAGATCACCACCCTGGACGAGTTCGAGGCCGCCTACAAGGCTGGGCTGGGCGAGCCCATGCCGCCGCATCGGCCGTGGCGGACGGTGACCGAGGAATGGCTCGCGCGCTACGCCGACGGTGCCGGCGACTACAACCCGCTGTTCAAGGACCGCGACTACGCCGAGCGCGGGGTGTACCACAGCGTGGTTGCTTCGCCGGGGTTTTTGTTCTCGATCGATTTCGGGGCGAATGCCTCCATCTGGGGCCATATCCCCGAGGCCGATGTGTCGATGCACGATCTGACAATTTTGTACATCGGAGCAACCGCCGAGTGGTTTCGGCCGATCTGGCTCGGAGATCGAGTACGCAGCATCGAGACGCCCACCGACATCCGCAGAACGACGACTCAACAGGTCGGCGAGGCGTTGATCTGCACCGGAACCACCGAGTACTGGAACTCCCGAGCCGAGCTGGTGGCGCGACTGACCAACCAGATGTTGCGCTTCCGCAATCCCGGCACCGGCGTCGCGTCGTCGACGGTTGGAGCGGATGGCCCCCGCATAGCGCCGGACCCGCTCGTGTGGAACCGCGTCCGTCGCGGCGGCGAAACCCGATACTGGGAAACGGTTTCCGCGGGCGATGCCATCCCCGAGCTGCCCAAGGGCACGTACACGACGACCGAGCTCTACCTGTTCAGCCATGGCGCGCTGAGCACCCGGCGGTCCCGGCAGGTCGACGAGGGAACGATCGACATGGGTGCCGGCGGCCGTGCGGATCCGGAGTATGCGCGCCAGGCCAGGGCTCAGGCGGCCTCGTTCGACTTCGGCCCGCAACGGATCTGCTGGCTTACCCAAGCGATCACCGACTGGATGGGCGACCACGGCACGTTGGTGAAGATGTCAGCACGACTGCGGCGGCCAAACCTGGTTGGCGACACTAACACTGTGCGTGGCACCGTCACGCGGACCTATCGCGACGACGACGACGCTTGCTACGCAGAGGTCGAAGTGGAAAACATCAACCAGACAGGAGAGGTCACCGCGAGCGGACTGGCAACCGTGAAATTGCCTGCGCGGGGATCGACTTCAACAACAAGCCTGCTGTTCGCGCCGACCGCCGAGGGCGAAGCCGGCATCTACAACTGATCGGAGAAAGGACCAGTATGCACCTGCGACCAGGCCTGCGGCTCAACAGCGTGGTGTCCGGCGCGCAGGTCATCGTCGTACGGGCCCCCAAAGCGGATGTAGATCTTCGCTGCGGTGGCCTGCCGATGGTGACCGGAGACGCGCCCGTCTCGGGCGAGGCCGGTGGCAACGGCGAGCCCCTTGTCATCGGCAAACGTTACGCCGACAGCAGCGGTGAGCTCGAGGTGCTCTGCACCAAGCCCGGTGCGGGTGATCTCAGCCTCGGCGACGAGCCGCTCGCCATCAAAGTGGTTAAACCGCTGCCCGCCTCGGACTGAAAAGGGAATCGAAGATGAACAAGTTGTGTCGGGACCTCGGTATCGAATACCCGATCTTCGCCTTCAGCCACTGCCGGGACGTCGTCGCGGCGGTGTCCCGCTCGGGCGGGATGGGCGTGCTCGGGGTCGTCGCCATGTCGCCCGAGGAAATCGACATCGACTTGCGCTGGCTAGAAGAGCATTCCGCCGGCCGTCCGTACGGAGTCGACGTCGCCTTGCCGGTGACGACGGCGGATCGGGACGCCGCAATGACGGGCTCGGCCGAAGACATCCATGCTCGACTGGAACGGTCGATTCCGGCGGAGCACCGTGCGTTCGCCGAGGAAATTCTGCAGCGCTACAACGTTCCTCTGCTGCCCGAATCGGATGGCCAGCACAAGGATTGGACCACCGAGGGATTCACCGCATCCGGCGGGGAAGAGCAAATCGAAGTCATCCTCAACCACGACCACCGCTTACTGGTGAGTGCGCTGGGGCCGCCACCGGCGTGGGTGGTCGAGCGCGCACACGAGCGTGGGGCGAAGGTCGGCTCGCTTGTCGGCAAGCCCCGCCAAGCGGTGCGCAATGTCGAGCTCGGCGTCGATCTCATCATTGCGCAGTCCTACGAGGCCGCCGCCCACACCGGTGAGATCGGCTCAATCGTGCTGATTCCCGACGTCGTCGATGCGGCCGGCGACATCCCCGTCCTCGCCGCCGGCGGTATCGGCTCGGGTCGCCAAATGGCGGCCGCGATGTGCCTCGGGGCCCAAGGCGTCTGGACCGGATCGATCTGGATGACCTGCCGCGAGGCGCCGACGGAGGCGTATCGGGTCGAGCGGATGCTCGAGATGGCGTCGACGGACACCGTCCGGTCCAAGGCCCAGTCCGGGAAACCGAACCGCCAGATCCGCACGCCGTGGACGGAGGCTTGGGACGGCCCGGGCAGCCCCGGGCCGCTGCCCATGCCACTGCAGTACCTGCTATACGCCGACGCCACCGCACGGGCCAAGCGCGCCGGTGTCTACGAACTCGTCGGCGGCCCCATCGGTCAGATAGTGAGCCGCATGACGAAAGTGCAGCCGGCGAGCGAGATCGTGCTGAACATGGTGGAGGAATACTTAGAAACGCTGCAGCGCATGAGCGCTCAATACGAGGAGTTGACCGCGAACTGACCGGCTGGCCGCCGTTGCAGGACAAGAGCTTACGAGCGGAGACCGCCCCAAGCCCGAGCATTCACGTGCGATAGGAGGCGGGCACGATGTCGGCGGGGTCGGGAATGATCTTCTCGTTGACCAGACGTTCGAAAAACGCCGTCATGCACTCCGAACCGCTGTGGTATTCGTAGATTTTGTCGTCCGGAAACCCGAACTCTTTCAGCTTTGCCGTGTCAGAAACGGCGTCATATCCCACCATGAGGCTCTTGTCCAGGAAGGTGTAGTTCAGGAGACACTCCAAGTCGTTCGCGGCCAAGGAGTGTGCTGATTGGAGACTCTTCCATATCGTCGGTGCGTCCGGCCCGGCCACCAATTCAGAAGACTCTCCCAGAAGTCTTCGCACCGGGTCCGCGGGTTCCATTCCGAACCATGCCGCGATATCGCCCCAGGCCTGCCGCCAGCTGAACGGCGGACAAGAAGGGCAATTGAAAGCCTGGTTCGGATAATCCGTGCTCCACGCCGCCACCACGGCAATTTTCTCCGAGGTGTTGAGGTTGATCATCGCGTTGTAGCACGCCTCCGTGCCGGGAAACCTCAGCGGCTTGCCCTTAGCTTTAAGGATAGACGCGTAAGTTGCGAGCGCGATGCCGAACGATTGCGTCGACGGGCGGAGTTCGGGGGCCAAACCGATGATGAACGTCGGACGCACTTCGTTCCAACTGAAGCCGTCCTCAGCGGAGCGCCGCCGCACAAAGTCCTGCATGTCGAAATAGCTGAGAGGACCCGGGGCCTTAGCGATGTCTTCCTGGAAAGGGGAGGCGTAGCCCGGCCACAGGCTTGGCCCCAGATGCATCCCGTAATGTTTGCCCCCCGTTCCCAATACGAAGACCCGCAGGGGGGCGTCGATCTCCTTGAGCGCGTCTAAGACGTTCTTGATCCACAACTGGTTTCGCTCGTTGACGCCGCTCCCTGCCAGGCGTGCCATGGTGGCGTACAGTCGATGGCCAACGAATTGCGGGCTCACTTTCACGAGTCGATGGATCACGGGCGCAAGCCGATCGGTCACCGCGAGGAGTCGGCGCGTCGTCAGCACATTCCCGAGCTTGGGGGGCCGGTTGGCTTCGGTAAACCAATAGACGTCGGTGACCGCGGGAGATCCTATGTCGACCAGGCCCTTGACCAACGCCTCCTTGTCGTCGAGATTGCACCTCAGCGGAACGTATTTCCGGGGGGTTCGCGACGCGAACGTCTTCTCGTCCACGGAGAGGGCCAGGCAAATGACGGCGTCGTGTTCGGCTCCGCGTTCATTCAAGAGGTGAGGAACGATGGCATTAGCGGCCATTCCCGTGCCGCCGACGACGAGAGCTACCTTTCTCATCCCAACTCCATCCCTAGTTCTCCTTCAGCCTGCAGTGCGTGAGTAGTCCCCGCATGGGCCCCGCAGCGCCTCGGCTGCCATGATCACGGCAACGACATGCCGGTGCTCAGGCCGCCGTCGGCGACGAACTGGGACCCGGTGCAGTAGCTCGATTCGTCGCTGGCCAGAAAGACGATCAGCGCGGCGATCTCTTCCGGCCGAGCCAGGCGTTGCAGGGTATTGAGCCCGGTCGTCCGCGCCTGCTCGGCAGCGACGCCGATGAACGGCGTGGCGACGCCACCCGGGTGGATGGAATTCACCCGAATGCCCAAGGGCGCGAATTCCCGAGCGGCCGACTTGGTCAGACCGGTCAGGCCATGCTTCGACGCCGTGTAGCCGTGAGACGGACTTACGCCGTTTAGCCCGGCGTATGACGATACGTTGATCACCGAGGCGGGTGCACTTCGTGCCAGCGCTTCTGCAGCAGTTGACAATCCCAGAAACGGGCCGGTCAAGTTGACCTCAAGGATGTGCTCCCACAACTGACGTGGATGATTCACCAAGGTGTGTGGCCCGGTGACCCCTGCGCCATTGACGAGCACATTGAGTACACCAAATGTCTCCTCTGTGTACCGAACGACTCGACACCAGGCCGCCTCGTCGGTGACGTCCAGATGCTGGAACACCGCGTGTTCACCGACATCTGCGGCCAAGGCAGCACCCTGCCGATCGGCCACATCAGCCACGACAACCCGGGCGCCCTGGGCCACCAGGGCGCGCGAGGTCGCCGCGCCGATTCCCGACGCGCCACCCGTGACGATCGCTACCTTGCGGTCCAGCCTGCCCATGCCGCTCCAACCTTTTCTCTGCCGTTTCCCGTGGCAATACGTGATGGCCGCTGCTGCTGAGCGATGATCGGCTGGCTGTCTGGTAACCGAGCTGCCGGATCACGTCAGCTGAACTGCCAGCGATGGCCCCAGTAGCTGTCCGCGGTGATTTCCTCAGCCGTATAGGATGTTTCGTCGACGAGCATGCCGTCGCAACCCACTTCGAGGTCCCACCCTCCCGGGGTCCGGACGTAGAACGAGATCATCTTGTCATTGGTATGTCGTCCGAGGGTGGACGAGATGTGGCATCCGTCCGCGACCGCACGGTCCAGCGCGCGGCCGACCTCGTCGAGCGTCTCGAATTCCACCATGACGTGTACCAGCGCCGGGGGCTTGAGCCTCGGAGACGGAAGGATGGCCAGGCTGTGGTGGCGGGAGTTGACACCTAAGAACCTCAATCGCACGGGTCCGAACCCTGGCGGTGTGGGCAGGCGCAAAGCCCCGCGAGGGAGGAATCCCAGCGTCTCGACATAGAAGCGGTACGCAGCATCCAGGTCGCTGACCGGCACCACGACGTGCCCAACACCCAACTTGCCTGTCCTGAAACGATTTCCGTCCAGCGCGGCAACCGGCGAATGGTCAAGCGCCGGGCCATAGAACACCTCGAGCGGAGTTGACCCGGGCGCTTCGAAGGACAGGCCGGCTTCCACGCGCCTGGCATCGGCGTCCTCGTTGGACAGCGGCTTGGTTGCGACTCCCGCGTCCTCGATCGCGGACTGCACCCGACGTAAAGCCAAGTGATCACGCACTTCCCAACCGATCGCGTCCACCTTGTCGACATCTCCGGGCAGCAGGATGAGGCGTCCGACGCGCTCATCCATCCGGAGATAGAGCGCATCTGGTTCCGGTCCGTTGCCCTGGGCGAATCCGATCGTGTCGAAAGCGAACCGCCGCCATCTTTCGATGTCGGCGACCCGGACTCGAAGGTAGCCGAGCGAGCTGATATCGCTCACTGCTGTTGTCCCTCCAATTGCCGATACTTGCACCCGGAGGCCGCTAGATCATCGCCCGCAGGTTCTCTGGCGGCTCGAGACCCATCGTCGCCAGGGCCGTGGCGTGGTACACGGTCCCGGGGCTGTGGATCGCGTGCTGAAGCCCGACGTGGGCGTCGCGCCAGAACCGCTGCAGCGGATTGCTCCTGCGCGCCGCGTTGCCCCCGGAACGCGCGAAGATTTCGTCAGCGGCGTGGACTGCCCGCCACGCGCATCGAATCTGGTTGCGCCGCACCATCGCCCGGTCCGCGAAGGTGATCGGATGTCCGGCGTCGGCGAGGTCGTAGAGCCTGCTGATGCCGTCAAGCAACTGGAGGCGAGCCGCTGCGATATCGGCTGCCGCATCTGAGATCGCGTACAGCGCGTAGGGATCGTCCTTGATCTTGGTGCCCATGGCGGTCACCCGGCCGCGCTGGTAGTCGAGGTGCGCCGCCAAGGCACCCTCGGTGATCCCGATCACCGCTGCAGTGATTCCCAGCGGGAACATCGCCCAGAAGGGAATCTTATAGACCGTCTCCGTGCGGCCGGCTCGCTCAGCGGCCGGCTGTCCTTCGGCCACCTGCGCGAAGTCGACCGTGCGGTATTCGGGGATGAAAGCGCCATCGACAACGATGTCCTTGCTGCCGGTCCCGCTCAGCCCGATTACGTCCCACGAGTCATCGATTATGGTGTAGTCCCTGCGGGGCAGTACCACATGCATTGACTTGACCGGCTGTGCGGGCTTACCGTCGGGCCCGCCGACGAGAGCACCCAGGAAGATCCAGTCGCAGTGATCGGTGCCGGACGAGAAGTTCCACCGGCCCTTGAGCGTGTAGCCGCCGTCGGTCGGCGTTGCCACGCCCTGTGCGGCGTAGGGCGACGCGATCCAGGTATCCGGGTTCTCCCCCCAGACCTCGGCCTGCAGTTTGCGATCCATCAGCGCCATTTCCCACGGGTGCACCCCTCCAACGCCGCATACCCAGCCGGTCGACCCGCAGGACTTGGCCACCGCCATGACCGCTTCGGCGAAATCGCGCGGATGCGCGGCGTAACCGCCGAAGTCGGTCGGCTGGAGCATGCGCATCACGCCGGCCTGGCGAATCAGCTTCACGCTTTCGTCGGAAAGCTTGCCCAGGCGTTCGGTTTCGTCGGCCGTCGACGCCAGCTGCTCGGCGATCTCTGCGACTTGGCCAATTACTTCGTGCGACATCGACGCACCTCCGGTATTGGTATCAGGCATGAGGACTGGTCGCCTGTTGGGGACATGCCCACGGTAGATCGCGGCGCTCGTTGTCGGCGCCTGAATACCGCTGGCTGGAAGGACCTTGCTACGGGGCGGCTCGGCCGAACGAGGGTTTCGGTCACCGGAATCATTGCGGCCCGCTGAGCAGGCAGGCCCTAAGATCGGGCGGCGCGTTGGAGGTCGGGTCCGGAGGCGGAAGGACATCGTGGTGCAGTGGGACGCTGAATGTGACGTTCTGGTCATCGGTTCCGGGGGAGGTGCCCTAACCGGTGCCTACACTGCCGCCCGCGAGGGACTGCGGGTCATCATGGTGGAGGCGACCGACCGGGTCGGTGGCATGACGGCGTATTCCGGTGGGGGAATGTGGTTTCCGTGCAATCCCGTGCTGCGCCGCGTGGGCGACGATGACACCATCGAAGATGCGCTCGCCTATTTCCGTGCCGTGGTGGGCAACCAGACGCCTGCCGACCTGCAGGAGGCGTTCGTGACGGGTGGCGCCCCGCTGGTGGAATACCTCGAAGAAGACTCGACGTTCGAGTTTTGCGTGCTGCCGTGGCCGGACTATTTCGGCGAAGCACCGCACGCACGGCCCAAAGGCCGTCACATCATTCCAGCGCCAATTTCGGCCGACCAACTGGGCGCGCTTCGCAATCTGCTGCGCCCTCCGCTGGCCACGGACCGGGGCACAGAGGATCCGCCGGAACAGCTGAGCGGGGGACAGGCGTTGATCGGCCGCTTTCTGCTGGCGCTGGAAAAGCTGCCAAACATGCAGCTATGGATCAACGCCCGCTGCGGTGAATTGTTTTGCAACGGCAGAGTGGCCGGCGCGACGGTCAACACGCCCGAAGGCGACCGGCACATCCGGGCCGACCGTGGGGTCCTTATCGCGGCAGGCGGCTTCGAGCGAAATGATTTGTTACGCAAGGCGTTCGCGGTACCCGGGTCTAGTCGTGACTCGATGGGACCGCCCGGCAACTGCGGTGCCGCGCTAGAGGCTGCCGTGCGGATCGGAGCGGACCTGGACATGATGGCGGAGGCGTGGTGGGCGCCCGGGCTGACGCATCCCGACGGCAGTTCGACGTTCTCGCTGTGGTTTTCCGGCGGCATCTTCGTCAATGACAGGGGGCGACGGTTCACCAACGAATCCGCCGCCTACGATCGCGCCGCCCGCGATGTGTTAGCGGAGATGCGGGCCGGCCGGATATCTCTGCCCTACTGGCTGATCTACGACAGCCGGGCCGGCCGACGGCCCCCGGTCATGTTTACCGGCATCCCGATCACCGCACCCGACGCCTATGTCCAAGCCGGGCTGTGGCATTCCGCTGAGTCTCTCGCCGGCCTCGCCAACGAGATCGGGCTTCCGGCCGATCAGCTGATCGAAACAGTCAAGCGGTTCAACAGATTCGCTGCCTCCGGGGTCGACGAGGATTTCGGCCGTGGCGCCGAGCCGTTCGACAAGTCGGTACCGGGCAGCCCCAGCCCGCTGGTGCCCATTGATCAGCCGCCTTTCCGGGCTGCCGCATTCGGGTTGTCTGACCTGGGAACCAAAGGTGGATTGCGTACCGATGCCGGTGCACATGTGCTAGACGTGCACGGAAAAGTCATTCCCGGCCTGTATGCCGCGGGTAACTCGATGGCAGCGGTGAGCGGGACGACCTATCCCGGTGGCGGCAATCCAGTCGGTGCGTCGATGGTGTTCAGTCACCGTGCGGCACTGGACATGGTGAAAGGCCCTGTGCCCGAGGTGCATTGACGATCGAGGATTACATGTGGGAGCCGCCGTCGACCCGCAACTCGGTCCCAGTGATGAAATATGCCTCGGGCGCGCCAAGCATCGCGACCACGGCCGCTACCACGTCGGGCTTGGCGAAGATCGCACCGTCGGGCAACGGCAACATCGGCTGAATCTTGCCGAACAGCGACAGGTCGGAATCGGACGGCAGGCCTGGGCCGACGCTCTGTCGGGATTCGCCCGAACCGTCTGTCATACCCGACGAAATGGATCCCGGCGCAACGCTGTTGAACCGGACGCCCCGCTTGCTGAATTCCAGGGCCAACGCATGGGTCATCGCTTGAATGCCGCCCTTGGACGCGGCGTATGCCGCCATGTACGGGTGGGCGAAGTTAGCCGACGTCGAGCTGAAATTCACCACAGCGGGCCCGTTGCCGGCGAGCAGCGCCGGAATCGCTTCCCGGGTCACCAGGAACGTTCCGACCAGGTTGATTTTGATTACATGTTCGAAGTCGGCGAGCGTGGTTTCGGTGAAATGACCCGATCGCAGAATTCCTGCCGCGTTGACCAGCGTGTCTAGGCCGCCGAGCACCCGAACCGCCTCCGCCACACCGGAAATCACGGATACTTCGGAGCCGATATCGAGGGCGACCATGCTGAGCCGTTTCCCATTATCACCGGCCTTAGCGTGCGTGTCGGCCAACCCCGCCTCGCTGATGTCGGCGGCCACGACCGTCGCACCCTCGGCCAGCAGCCGCAACACCGAGGCCTGCCCGATACCGGAGCCGGCGCCGGTGATGAGCACTCGGCGGTCGGTGTAACGCTGTAATGGGGTGGTGGTCACGATGACGGTGCTCCTCTGCTGTCTCAAGTGCTGCATGCGAACTGTCACATCGATTCACGCTGAGGGCAGTTGAATGACAGCTCGAAGAAGGTCCCTGGCCTCAGCGCTGCCGTCGAGTAGGCGGGTCGTCCGGTGGGTGATCCGCCAGCCTTCCGTGAATCGGCGCAGCCGAACATGGTGGACGCCAGAGAGGTGGATGCCATAGGCGCCGTTTCGGCGTCGGATGAGGATCGATTCGCAAACCGCGACGGCCTCGTCGCCGTCGACGCGGACGTGTGCCGGTCCGAAGAAGTGCGCGCAGCCACCCCGGAGCAATTCCCAATGCGGACCCGAGCGCAGCATGTCGGCGATTGATTCGCGAGAGCGCATGCGCCAGCCTTCGACATCATATTCGCCGTCTCTGGCCCACAATGCAGCGGCGGCATCTGCCTCACCCGCATCCGCAAGCGGACCGTAGGAGGCCATAAGCTTCAGTATCGCGAGCTCGTCCTCCACCTCTCGCAGGCGCTGCTCTAACCGGGCGAGCCGATCATCGACGCTCATGATTGCGCCGGCTCGACGCGGATCAGGCGGGTCACTGCGGCGTGTGCTTCCAGAATGACCTCAGCACGATTGGGATCACGGTAGCGAGCTGCGGTCGTAGCGTTCCTGCCCGCGACCCACACCGGGCCGTTGGCCAGCTGCTCGAGTCCTTCTCGTGCCACGTCTTCGGGATCGTCGGCCCGTAGCCCTGGGACGTCGAAGTTGATCCCCACGCGTTCCATCGCGGGAGTGTGGGTCAAACCGAGTACGAGTTCCAGAACATGGACACCGTGCTCGCGCAATTCCAGCCACAGCCCCTCGGCAAAGATCTGTCCGAATGCTTTCACGCCTCTGTAGACGGTGTGTCGGACGGAGCCGGCGTATCCGGATAGCGACCCCACCATGAGGATCCCGCCCTTGCGACGTTGCCGCATCGCCTGACCGAAGTGGTGCACCAGTGCCAGCGGCGCAGTGATGTTGAGATCGATGACGCGCTGGAACTGCGCGAGGTCGCCGTCGAGGAACTGCTTGCTATGCGTGTTCGCTCCGGCATTGCATATCAGCAGTCCGACTTCGACGTCTTGCGCATGCTCGATGATCCGGTCGACACCGTCCTCGGTGAGATCGGCGGGCACCGTTCGGACTGTGACACCACGGGCACGGCACGCATCGGCGGTGTCGGCCAAAGGGCCGGGTTTGCGTGCGGCCAGCACGAGATTGACGCCTGCCTCGGCGAGTATCCGCGCAAAGGCCGCCCCGACACCTTCCGATCCCCCTGCCACGACGGCCCAGGGGCCGTATGCGGCAGCGAGGCGCTGCATGGGTTCACTGCCGCCAACTACCATGACATTAGTCTCGTTGCTGCCCGGTGGTCAGGGCGTCCAGGGTTTCGCTGAGTGGGATACCATCACCACCGCTGCTCCGCGGCGCCCGGTCGGCGTTCCAGTCATCGGAACCGCCTGCCGGACAACCGGATTCCAAGGTTAGCCTGCGACGATGACCAAACCTGCTGGCAACATCGCGTGCTTGAGATCTACCCTCCGGTGATGTGCTGATGTTTTCCGAGCGAACGTTCTTCTCTTTTGTCGAACTAAGCGATCCATCGCGGCACCGCGAATACAACCAGTGGCACCAACTGGACCACCGGCCAGAGAACTTGCTGCTGCCCGGTGTGGCCTGGGGTGACCGGTGGGCACGCCCCCGCGAGTACATGCAGCTGGGCGAGGTTTCCGTTGCGGAGTTCGCGGCCATCGACTATGTGGCGATGTATTGGTTTCGCGCTCCTTACGACGAGAGCGTGGCCGCATGGACAAAGCTGGCTGAGGACTCTTTTCAGTGGGGCCGCGGGCCGATGTTGCCAGGTGTGCGCCGGCCGCTGGCCGCCTTTTTCACTCCGGTTCTGGGCTACGTCTCGCCGCGAGTGCGGATATCCGCCGACGCGTTGCCGTTTCGCCCCAATCGCGGCCTGCACTTAACCCTGACAATGATGGATGACCCGCACGGTTTCGCGGCGCACGAGCAGTTTCGTTGGCAGGATCGGCTGCGCATACCTGATCTGCTCGAGTGCGCTGGGGTCGCCGGCGCATGGACGTTCTCACTACTGGAACCGCTGGTTCACCCGACCTTGCCGGTCGGGGGCACCGAGTACCCCTCGCGGTCTCTACGTATTCGCTTGTTGTACCTCGAGGACGATCCTGGTGTCGTCGCGCAGGAGATCGCTGGACGCGAAAGGGAATTGGACGTGGCGGGCCGTGGCACACCGCGCCCGGGCGCTGAGCAAGTCCTGATGTCTGGTCCCGTGCGGACGATCATCCCGTGGGATGACTGGTGAGCGTGCGCATGGGAGTGAGCACCCCCGTGGTACTGGATGTTCCGGGGCGCTCGGCGGCCTGGGAGGCGGACGCAGGGATCGAGAAGATTGTGCGCATTGCCGAGACCGCCGACTGGTTGGGCTTTCATCACCTGACATGTAGCGAGCATGTCGCGGTGCCGGAGAACGCCGTGTCGGCCATGTTGGGTGGCTCGCGCGGCACACGGTACTGGGACCCGCTAGCGACTTTGTCGTATATTGCCGCACGTACCAGCCAGATTGGCTTATGCACTGCGGTCCTGGTGCTCGGTTATCACCACCCCCTTGCCATTGCGAAGCGATTCGGCACTCTGGACCTCATCAGCGGGGGCCGGCTCGTGCTTGGTGTCGGCATCGGCAGTTCGGCCGAGGAATTCGACGTACTCGGTGTGCCATTCGTTGATCGTGGGCGCCGTGCCGACGATGCCATCGCGGCGGTGCGTGCCGCAGTCGGGCGCCGCGAACCCGAGTACGACGGGCCGTACTATTCATTCTCTGATCTTGTCGTCGACCCGCATGCGGTCGCGACCAATGTGCCGATCTGGGTGGGCGGCACCAGCTGTGCGGCGTTGCGTCGAGCCACCTCGCTCGCCCCGTCCCGCACGCGGGCTTCGATGTCGTCGTGAGCACAGTCGACGCGCTTGATCCCATAGCGGCACCCGAGGAGGCCACCTTCGCCGTGGAGGCACTGGCGGAGGCCGGTGCGACGATCGTCCAGCCGAGGCTGCGGCACGAATCTGTGGAGCACTACCTCGAACAGCTCGACGCGTTGACCCAGTTGTCCTGTTACCGCGCGTCGGCCGGCCCCCGGCCATGACTCCATTGTCTTCGGCCTGCCTCAATTTCTGATTGAGGGCGCTCGCCCTTATGCATGTTGGCTTCGCGGACCTGGTCGCGCCGCAATCCCGTACGTACTTTACGAAAATGCTGCGCGGGCATCGGAGGTGCCTGGGACAGGGTGCGAACGCTCGATCACTTGGTCGCCGGGGCCGGTGCGAATCTGGCGGCGAACTCGTGGACGCTCTTGACTACGTGATTCAATTCCTCGTCGCTCATGCCGTGGCTCATACCGAGCGACATGCCGCGTGCGAAGACCTCGTCGGCGTGCGGCAGCCCATCTGCCGGCACCCGATACTCAACGCCACGCATCATCGGGTGGCGGGTTACGTTGCCGCTCCAGACCGTTCGCGTGTCGATACCCACCGATTCGAGATGCTCTTGCAGATCGGACCGCGCGAAACCGGCGTCTGCTCGCACGATGACGGGGTAGCACAGCCAGGCGGTGTAGAAATCCGGATGTTGCCTGGGCAACCGGAACATGCTCGGGTAGCTGCCGAACGCGCCGTTGAACGCCTCGAAGATTTCCGCCCGGCGACGGTAGTTGCGGTCCAGCTTCGACAGCTGCACCAGTCCGAACGCCGCTCCGAGCTCGGACGGCTCGAAATTCCATGGCAGTACGTCGAAGATGAAATCGTTGTCGTAGGCGACACCGTCGAGGTCTTCGCGGAACACCCGTCCGCCGCCGGCCGAACCGAACAAGTGCGGCTCCGAGCGTCGGCCCCACCGGCGCAGCATCAGTCCCTTGTCCCGCAACTTCTCGTCATCCAGGCACACCATGCCGCCGTTACCGGCGCAGGTGATGATGTGTGACATCGCAAAACTGGTGACGGTGATATCTGTGCGGCTGCCGGTCTTGGTGCCGCGCAAGGAGGTTCCGATGCAATCGCAGGAGTCCTCGATGACTTTAAGGCCGTGCCGGTTGGCGATGTCGTGGATCGCGTCCCAATCCGGAGCGTTGCCGGCGAGATTCGGGAAAAGCATCGCCTTGGTCTTGCCGGTGATCAGCTCCTCGATCCGGGACACATCGACGTTGTAGGTGTCCGGTTCCACGTCGACGAACACCGGCACCCATCCGCCGCGCACGATCGGCGACACGTCGGTGGAAAAGGTCAACGGGGAGGTGATGACTTCCGAGCCCTTCGGCAGATCGAGCAACTCCAGCGCCAGGTACAGCGCCGATGATCCCGAATTGCACATCAGGCCTAGCTTCTTGCCGTACACATCCGCGACCCTTCGTTCCATCTCGGCCACGTTCTTGCCGATCTTCAGCGCTAACGGCCCACCGCGCAACACTTCAAGACACGCGTTGATCTCTTCTTCGTCGTGCACGCTGCGGGCATAGGTGACTCGGGTCACTGCGCTTCTCCTGTTCTTGCCGTGGTGGCCGGCAACACCACTGACAGCTACGCATCGACGTGATAGCTGTGTAGATGGGCACCGTGCGGTCGCCACCGCCGGCAGTCGATGTCTATCGGTTGCATAGCGATTGGATCAATCGCCTGATTGTCGTCAATCGGCAGTACCGGGGTCACGCCGATTTCCACTGGTTGAAACGGGCGCACATCACGCTCACGCACGAGGTCGTTCACTCGTCGGAAGAATCGCGTTAGTCGGGCCGCGTTGCCACTATGAACACTCAACGGAGTACCGGCTGAGCTGCTGCGGCGTTGCCGAGTGCAGCACCACAAGAGTGGAGGAGTCGGCGGTGAGCGAAAACCGTTGTGAGAAAGTTCATCACGCCCTGCTGGGCCCTACCGTGCGCATTGGGACCGCCGCGGCCATAGCGGTCGTGGCGGTGGTTGGTCGCGTGCCCGTCGCCGCGGCGGAGTCGGATCACGACGTTCCCATCGTGTTCCACTATCACGGGCAGCCGTCCGTGCCCATCGCGCAGCAGTGCGAAAAGCTCAACGGCGTTGACGGCTTCGCCGTCGGCAATCCTACGGTCGCCGGGTCGACGCCCGGCGATACCTGGCCCGCACCCCAGGCCAGCGCCGTCAGCTGCGCCTAAGCCAACCCCGATGGCAGC
>NZ_JBKQQD010000435.1:0-6330 GCF_052144515.1 Mycobacterium sp.
TGCGCTGCGGCGCAATCGTCTTTCCGAACCGTCGAGCAAGAGGTTCACACCACCCGGCTGCGGGTGCGCGCCCTGAGCCGACACTGGTTACCTCTGCTACGGCAGGAGTTGGCCCGCATCGAGTTAGCGCTGGAAGAGGAGGATCGGGACGGCGCGATCCGGGTGCGACTCGTCGGCCGTCAGCGCGGCCTGGAGCACTGACCCGCGCAGCGGCCGGTCAGCGCGTTTTGAGCGCGCTTGGTGCGCTCAGGAAAGATATTTGCGAAACACCATGCCCCGGGGCGGCGGAACCCGCATGCTCATGGTTGACGACCCCCAAGCCTGATCACTTCTCCGGAGCCTGAGTTCGAGTCATGGTCCTGACGGCTGTATTCGTGGTGCTCGTCTTCCTTTACAGCCTGGTCTCGCAGCGGCTGCAACCGACCGTCATCACCGCACCGATGCTTTTCACGGCCGCCGGCGCTGCGACGACCCTGCTGCCGGTAGCGGCACGCGAGCTGGTGCTCGATCGTAAGGTCGTGCTCCTGATCGCGGAGCTGGGCCTGGTGATGTTGCTCTTCACCGACGCGAGCCGGATCAACCGATCGCTGCTGACGGCCGGCCGCAGCCTGCCCATCCGCTTGCTCATTGTGAGCATGCCGCTGACCATCGTGTTAGGCGCTGCATGCGCGATTGTCGTGCTGAGCGGACTGTCGTGGGGGGAAGCGGGCATTCTGGCAACCATCCTCGCCCCAACCGATGCCGGCCTCGGCCAGGTGATCGTGAGCAGCGAACGAGTGCCACTGAGAATTCGCCAGTCTCTCAATGTTGAGGCCGGCCTCAACGACGGCCTCGCTGTTCCGTTCCTGCTGTTGTTCATCGTGCTTGCCGTTGCTGAGGAGCACACTGGGCCTGCGGGTGCAGTGCTCGCCCGTTTCCTCGGAGAACAGCTCGGCTACGGCACCCTGATCGGAATTGGGATCGGCACCGCAGGCGGCTGGCTCCTCGGCCTTGCCCACCGCACGCGCTGGATGGCTCCACCTCTCGGTCAACTCGGTGTGGTGGCGCTGCCGTTGCTCTGCGTCATCGCGGCGGAAGAGACCGGGGCGAGCATGTTTATCGCGGCGTTCGTCGCCGGATTTGCAGTCCAATTCGGCTTCAACGCCGCGGGCCGGCACAGTGTCGAGTTCACTGAGCAATGGGGGCAACTGTTCAACTATTTCGTGTTCTTCTTCTTCGGCACCGTCGTGGCCGGCTTTTGGGGGCATTTCACACCGGCCGTGCTGCTCTATGCCGTGCTGAGTCTGACAGTCGTGCGCATGGCGCCTGTTGCGCTGGCGTTGCTGGGAACTCGTTTGAGCCGGGCGACCGTGCTGTTCATGGGCTGGTTCGGCCCCAGGGGTCTGGCGTCCATCGTGCTCGCGCTGGTGTACCTGGTGCACGAGGCAGGGTTAGCAGGCGACTCGACGGTCCGACTTGCGGTGATGGCGACGGTGCTGCTCAGCATCTTCGCGCATGGCCTGACCGCGCAGCCCGGAATAAACCTGTATGCAAGGCGGATCGCGGCCCTCGACGAAACGTCCCCCGAGCACCAAGCGCTGGGGGATGGTTCACCCGAGCCGCCGCAGACGCCGCACGTCGGCACTTGAGTGCGCGTGAACGCCCCGGGTCGACTCTGTGCCGGAATCACCGTGACCGCCGACGGCCCGTCGTGGAGCGTCCATCGGCCTATCCTTCAGAGGACCCCTACCGACCGCCTACGGGCGGCGGCGAGAAGTTGGTAGCGACCTCAAGCGCAGAACCCAGCCGCACGAGCGTTATACCGCTTCAACCACTGCCAACTCCAACTTGCAGCGCACGTCTCAAGGGAGACGACATACGAGGGTCTCATATCGCGGTCTTGAAAGGATCGCGAAACGCTACCGAATGGCAACATCTCTTACGGACTGCGGATCCCGTCAGGCCGGTACGAAGGCTGTTGCCTCGACCTCAACCACCATCCCCGGCCAGGCGAGGCTGCTCACTCCGATCAACGAGTGCGGCGGCGGTTCAATACCGCCGAGCGCCTGACGCTGCTCGCTTTCGTACGCGTTCTTGTCCCGCATGTCCGTCAGGTAAGCAACGATCCGAACCACATGACTCAGGTCAGCTCCTTGCGCAGCGAGAATGGCCTTGATCTTGTCGTATGCCATCCTGGTTTGCGCCGCGCAATCCCCCCGATGGTGAATATGGCCGTCGGTCGGGTCTTCTGCTGCCATGCCGGCGACGAAAATCAGACGCCCGGGACTATCCACAATCGCCGCGTCGGCGAAAAGATCCCTGCTCCACTTGCCGTAAACGTTAGTCATCCCCACGCAAACCCGGTCTAGTGGTGGACTGATTCTCGATAAACTGCACGACTGGCAGCGTAACGCTCACATGGGATCGCCCACGCGGTAGCTCAGCGTGGCGCGGGGGTCGCAGATCCCAGGATTTACCCGACGTTTGGCCGAAGGTTGGCCTCTACCAGGGGATCGCTAGGGCAGAGTTGTTGTGGATCGTGTTTATTGCGCGCTTGCCGGAGGGCGAGGTTTACCCAAGGGCGAACTGAGTACAAAAGGCTAACGACTTCCGATGAGTCACCCATTCCGTTCGGTCGGTCACGGCGCACAATTTGCTTCGAATCCCGACGAGAAAGGTATCTTCCTTCAATGAGTATCCAGAACAGCTACGCGGATATTCCGCAGCCGAAAAACAGACTGCCGGTCTTGGGAGATGCGCTTCACATCGATGCCAACCACCCGACACGAAGTTTGATGGATCTCGCTGACGAACTTGGCCCGGTCTACGGCCTGATCACTCCGGGCCAGGATTTGGTTGTCGTATCGGGCGGTGATGTTGCTGAAGAGTGCCTGGATGAGACTCGGTTCGAGAAAAACAACTCCGCCGTCTAGTGACTATGAGGGAGGTTGTGGGAGACGCCATCTTCACATCTTGGACCCGAGAACCAGCCTGGAGGAAAGCTCACAACATTTTGTTGCCGGCATTCGCTCCGCAGGCCATCAAGGGTTACACCGAAAAGATGGCGGACATCGCCGACCAGCTCGTGATGAAGTGGGCGCGGCTAAACCCCAATGACCGCGTTGACGTAACCACCGATATGACCAAACTCACCTTCGACACCATCTGCCTGGTTTGCTTTAGCTATCGCCCCGGGTCGTTCTACCGCCATGAGCTGCCACCAGCCGTGACAGCTCTTGAGGAAGCGATCGCCGAATGCGTTAACCGTCCCAGTCGACTGCCCGGCCAAGATATCTACGAGGCTATCAAGGGGCGAAGCCGATACAAGAGGAATGTCAGCTTCCTCAATAACCTAGCCGACAAGATCATCGCTGAGCGGATCAACAGCGCGGACGTTGGGAAAAACTGGGATGTTCTAGATCTGATGTTGACCCAGGCCGACAAAGACAGTGGCGAGAAACTGGACAAACTCAGCATCCGGCAACAGATGCTGACATTTCTAGCCGCCGGATATGACACGACCAGCGGAATGCTTATATGGACCGTCTACTACTTGCTAAAGAACCTCGAAGCCTTGGCCAAGTGCTACGCAGAGGTCGATGAAGTTTTTGGAGAAGACCTGTCAGTCCTTCCCAGCGAGACGCAGATTCCCAAGATGCAGTACTTGCTGCAATGCATGAAGGAAGCTCTGCGGCTCTGGCCGGTCGGTGTGGGATTTCAGGTACGCCCATTGGCGGACGAAGTAATCGGTGGCAAATACCGCATCAAGAAGGGGCAGGCGATTCTGATCCTGACGCCGCAGCTTCAACGCAGTGCCGAGATCTTCCCGGACCCCGAGAAATACGATCCCGACCGGTTTTTGCCGGAACTCGAAGCATCCCGACCCCGCTGGGCGTGGATGCCGTTCGGCAGCGGTCAGCGGGCCTGCATCGGGCGGCACTTCTCGTTCTATGAATCACAGCTCCTGCTCGGACTAATCTTGCAACGGTTCAAGCTCATTGATTCGTTTGACTATCAACTGGAAATCCAGGATTTCTTTTCGATCAAACCTATCAACCTGACCATGACGGTCGAACCCCGCGAGGGTCGTGAAGCGGCGGTGATCGCGGGCACCCGGTCCGGTGTCGCAGCTAAAGCGCCAGTCGAAGCAGCTAAACGTAAGCCTGAAGTCTCTGCTTACGGTGGTGGGAATCCGCTGCTAGTGCTGCACGGCTCCAATTTGGGGACATCCGAGAGAATCGCAAACGAGATCGCGCAAGACGGTCGCGCCCGCGGATTCGCCGTGACTCAAGGTCAGCTCAACGACTACGTGGATGCACTTCCCACGACTGGTTTGGTTGTCATCTGTACCTCGTCATACAACGGCAATCCACCCGACAACGCCGTGGAATTTCATGGGTGGCTAGCCAGTGGACTTGCGGCAGGCTCGCTAGACGGCGTGACCTACACAGTCTTTGGTTCCGGAGATCGCGTCTGGGCCTCAACGTTCCAGAAGGTGCCGCGAGAGATCGACGACATGCTCGCAGCTGCCGGCGCAACCCGCTTCGCCGAACGTGGCGTCGCCGACGCGTCCGATGACTTCGATGGCATGTTCCGCGACTGGTACGCCTCGTTTTGGAAGGAAGCTGGTTACGCTCTCGGACTCGCGCCGCAGAGTGACGTTGCCATCGAGATGAACCGATACGAAATAACAAGTACGGGGCAACGCCTGCACGCCTCGTTCTTTTCCTCTCTGGACGCAGCGTCGTATCGCATGGTCGAGAATCGGGAGTTGCTTACCAGAGTTGTTCAGAACGGTGCCGTTGCACGGTCCACGCGCCACATTGAGTTCCAACTGCCCGAGGGTGTCACGTATCGCACCGGCGACCACATCGCGTTACTCCCGCGCAACGCGGCCGAGGTCGTGGGTCGGGCAGCGGCGTTGGCTAAACTCGACCTCGACGAGTTGGTAGTCATTCGCGCAAATACCAGTGCACCTAGTCACCTACCGTTGGATACGCCGTTCGTCGTTTCCGAGGTGCTCGCTGCGCGAGTCGAATTGCAAGCCCCGCTAACGCGTGCCCAGATTCGAACATTGGCCGAATTCGCAACCGACCCGGCCGAGCAAGAAGAGCTCGCTGGCCTGGCGGCCGACGGCGAAGACAATGTGGCCAAATACCGTGAGCAAATCCTGTTCAAAAGGGTTTCGCTGCTCGACATGGTGCAGCGCTACCGGTCCATCGACGTGCCCCTCAACACCTGCCTTGACCTGCTGCCCGGTTTAGCGCCCCGCTACTACTCGATCTCGTCCTCGCCGACGGCATATCCGGATCGGTGCAGTATCACGGTCGGCGTTCTTCGGGCTCCAGCCCGCAACGGTGATGGGATCTTTTTGGGAACCTCGTCAAACTTCTTGGCTCGCACCCACCCTGGTGCCATGGTTCCTGGATTCATTCGGCCACCGGGTTTGCCGTTTGATGTTCCCGAGGATCCGAGTACCCCAATGATCATGATTGCCACCGGAACCGGATTGTCGCCCTTCCGCGGGTTCCTGCAAGAACGGGCAGTGCAGGGCGCGAAAGCCAAGCTCGGACCAGTGCTGCTGATCTATGGATGCCGCTTGCCCGATTCGGATTTCATCTACGAGGAAGAAGTCCGCCAATTCGAGGCTGATGGTGTTGTCAAAGTAGTCACTGCATACTCCCGAGTGCAGGACGGAACCGCTGGCCAAGTTCAGGACGCCGTGCGCGCCAATGCCGATCAGATTCTCGAGCTAATCGCGCACGGCGGGATCACCTATGTCTGTGGCGGTGCTGGCACCGTAGCACCCGCATTGCGGGATGCCTATGCCGAGATTTATCAGCGGCAAGCGGGTGTGTCCGCCGAGGAGGGTGTGGCGTGGCTCGAGGAGCAACGCGCCGCGAATCGCTATCTAGAAGATGTATGGGCAGCGCACTAACCCCGACAAACCCAACCAACCATAGAGTGCACACACCGTGTTCACACGGGTCAGAGCTGGTGGCCAGGGGTGGGCCCCCGGGGTCAGTCGACTGGCAGTGGGCTCGTGGCGCTGCTCTTGGGGTCGATCAGGATCTTCGCGTGCGCCTCGGGGTCGCCGAGCGCGTCGAACGCCGCCTCGACACCGGACAGCCCGACCGTCCCGGTGATCAGCGGCGTGGCGTTGACCTTGCCGTCGGCGAGCATGTGCAGCGTGTCGCGGAATTCGAGCGGCGTGTAGCCGAGCACGAACCTCAGGTCGATCTCTTTGTTGATCGCCATCGCCGGCCGGATGCGGTCTGAGCCCATGCAGACGCCGACCACGACGATGCGCGAGAACAGCGGTGTGCTCGCGATGATGCCGTCGATAATGTC
>NZ_JBKQQD010000436.1:0-5589 GCF_052144515.1 Mycobacterium sp.
CGTCACCGTCATCGGATGCCGTCGCGGGCTTGGATGCGTGCCCATTCGTCGTCGATGGTCAACGGCGGGCTGGCGGCGGGCTGCTGCATGATGACAACCACGGCCGGCGGTATCACGCGCCGCGTCCGGTGCCGCATCGCCAACCGCACCGGCAACGTCAACAGGTAGACGATGACGAACCAGACGATGACGGTGGTCATTGATCTGCCCCCTTTTGCTCTTGCCTAGAGTTTTTCGCCGCCCTGCCGACAACCGCTCGTGCGTCTCCAGCCGGCCTAGCTCGTCGGCCGCAGTGCCCAAGCCGCCGTCAACCAAAAAACTGGACGTGACCAGCCACTTTACTGAGGTTAGTAATATGGTGGATCGCGCCCAATGCGGAACGATCCGCTCGGCCGATGACACGACGCTGACACAACTGCTGGACAACTCGGCCGACAAACCCCGGCGTACCGAAGGCGACCCGCCCGGACGTCTGCGGCCGTATCGGTGCAGGTCAACAGCAGATACCGCTGACCCGGGCCGGATCGTAACGGATGCCGCCGGACGGCAGTAACCGGGTCTAATCAGCCTCCGGAGCAGAAGGCCGCAGGTTCGAATCCTGCCGGGGGCACAACTATCTGTGCAGGTCAGAGGCTATTTTTCAGCTAATCCGGCACGTCGCGTGCGATTGGCGTGCGATTCCTCCCCGTCACTCCTCGTCACACCTCGCCTGCTTTCGAGGCCTGGCGCGCGATGGGGTGGCGTGGAATCATCAACGCATAAGCAGCACTGATGACAACGGCTGTCATGCGTGACGTAACGCCGGAGGAGGCCGCTAAATGGACCATCCGCTCTATATCCACGGCGCGGTGCATGACGCCATTGGAGAACTGAAGGCGGCTATCGAGCAGGCCGAGGGGCGCGGCGCTGTGTCGGTCGGGCTGAACGACCTCAAGCCGATCCTCGCCAAACTGGAAGCGGCTGTCAGATGAGAATCATCTCGCTGACCGCGGTCGCGATGGTCGCGGCGACGATACTAGCCCCGACGGCCAGCGCCGATCCCGACACTTGCAGAATTGCGCCCGACGGCTTGTGGTACGACAACACGGGCGCTCGCTGTCGCTCTGACGACTTAGACCAGTGGAGGGTCGGCAACAGCCCGCAGTTGACGTGCTGGTGGTATCCCAGCCGCTGCGAAGATCACTCCGGCGCCGGGCCAGGCGCCAAATAATCGCGCCCATCACCCGGGCGAACCATATCGGTCTCGCTCACCTCGACGAAGGCGACATCGGGATCTTGTAACCAGTCCGCGTACTTGTACGCGGTTTGCCGCCTGCGGTTGGGCGGGATCGCCTCATACCACCGCACGGTCACCGACTCGCCGGCCAACAACTTCGCATGCCTCATCGACGGCTTGCGCCACTTCGCCGCCGCGATCAGCCGCTCCCGCTCCTCGGGGCCGACCGCACTCTTATCCCAGTACAGGGTTCGTGGGTCAGGCAGGTCGTGGTCGCGCTGAGCACGCTCGAGAAGATGCTGATATGCGCCGCGCAGGTGAACGACGAGGTCCCGGCCGGTTGACTCACTGATAGGCACTGGCCTTGTCCCATCTCGCACGGGCCGCCGCGCGATTCTTCACGGTGATCCGGCTTTCGGCCGGAGCCGGCACATCCGTCTTGATCTGCTTCAGGAGTCTCACCAGCGACGAGTCCAACAACCGGAGCTCCGTGGAGATTTTCACCCGCGTCTTCGCATCGGGCGCGTCCCGATAGTCGATGGTCAAGTCCGCGATGTGGTCAACCGTGTCCTGGATCCTGTTCAGGATGGCCTTCTCAGCCGCGCTCCACACCAGCGTTTGACCGCTGCGCTGCCCGGCGGCTGACAGCTCTTTGTCCAGTTCGCGGCGTATGCGGCGGGATTCAGCCGAATGTGCCATGCCCCGATTGTACGTTTAATGCATGCGGCCACGTCCGTCGCCCGAGTTGGCCGTGTGAGCCTTGAGAAGCGTTGCCCTCCCCCACCGGGGGGTGTGGGGCTGGTCGCTGCTGTGGATGGTGACCTCGGTCGCTGCGTGTCTGCCAACGCAGGATTCTTATTGTTATCCGATTAACAATAAGGAACGGTGACCGGTCAGTTAGCTTCGACCTTGACGGCGATCGCCGCTGTTCGGCTTGTGCTGAGACCCTGTCTAGGAATGCGGTTGTGTTGTCCCTCAAGGGTTCTCGTGTCCATGGGCAGGGCGCCCCAGGTGTAACATTTGGTACACCTGACAGCTGTGGGGATCTTGCTGATTCCAGTTGGTAACATCGTGTTACCAACTCCTCCGGCCTTCTGTCACGCGCCGCACGGCGATGGTGCGGTTCGGGGCGGGCGGCACGGAGATGACCCTCCGGGGCGGTGGCCACGCGGACGACAGGATCCACACGACCGCTTGGCCGCCAGCGACCGCGATGGCAGCACCGGCAGGTGTGAGAGTCGTTGTGGCGGAATCATTGTCGAACGCGAAAGTCTCTAGGGCCGTAGAGACTTCGTCCTCGGTCATCGTGCCCATGGCCCGATGTGGATGGTCCGAGGTATGAACAGCTCCCGCTCGGCTTGCCGTCGCTGTTCTGCTTCCATGCTGATCCGGTCGAGGAACTCTGAGAAGGGAAAGCTTTGGGGTTCTCGTGTCCATGGGCAAGGCACTGAGGTTCTACCGCTCAGGTAGAGGCCTTCCGCGCTCGCCTTCAGCGCGTTGCACTTTCGGCAGCTGCCGCGCAGGTTGGTCGGATCATCAGTGCCGTCTGCTGCTGTCGGGATAATGTGATCGACTTCGCGGCTGATTCTGGTACACCTTGAGTCCCAACGGATTTGGCAGTACGGGTCGCGTTGCAGGATCTGGGCCCTGGTGCGTTTCCACTGGGCTGTTCCGGTTCGGCTGCTGTCCATGGTTGCTCTCTCTCGGGCGGCGGGTGTCGGGGCTCGCTGAAATCAATGGCCATGGCTGCTTTCTCCGGGTGCTTCCCTTATTTCCGGCGGTCGGAAATAAGGGAGCCTCGGCGGTCCTGGTGCGCCGGGTGCAGATCATCCGCTGAATCGTCTGCGTTTCGTTGAGATCAGTCAACGCTTCCCTGCCCGCGCACCGGGACCGCTTCGGCTACCGATGCGCGTCGGCTCTAGGAGGAGGCCAACGCGCATCGGAGTCTTGTTACCTGTCCATTTGGATAGGTTGTTACGAGCTGGACGCGGCGATCTGGACGACGGCGTCCTCTTGCGGGAAACCGAAGCCCAAACGCATGACGCCTCGAATGGTCACCGAATCAGCACCGAATCCTGGCCCGAATGGCGTTGCTATTACTGAAATGTCTTCACGCATTACGGCGAACACTTTTTCATTTCCGAACGCCCAAACAATTCCATCTTCAATTGTTCCTTCGGGTACCGCATACAAAGGAACTCCGAATATCGTTCTCACTGTGGGATTTTGGACGTCGCCCGGTGAACTCGCCAGCAGTGGCCGGTTCGAGACGATTTCGCTGGTCGTCTGGAATTCCTTCAACAGTGCCAGTTCCAGCACGGTGGCGAAGGACGCAGCAAACGATGTGCAGACAACGCCGACCGATTCCAGTAGTGATATCGCGGTGGCGAACGGGTCCAAGTTGACGTACTCCAGGACGGGGACTTGCTGGTAGTCGATGCCTAGTAGCCCGCTCGGGCCGTTGCTGGTCGTCGATCCGTAGAACGCGTTATCGACTGACCTGGCGAATTTGCGGACCAAACCGTCCGCCACGACACCGGACGCTGTTGCGTTCGCGGCTGAATCGGAAATCAATTCGTTCGAGACGGACACAAGTGCCTTTAATCCCGACGGGGTTACGACGAGCTCGGAGACGTCGGGCGTGCTGTCGGGAATCCACGTGCCTTCCGGTACCCATTGGGCTTCGGCGTCGGTGACGACGATCGGGAACCGCATTGATGGGTGGACGGTTTGGACGACGGTGGATGTTCGTAGAGCCACACTGCGTAAACGCAGTGGTTCGATGATTAAGGGCCCGACTTCTTCGGGCGCGAGAATGCCGGAAGCGTTTGATTCTGTTAGTGGTGTGAATGCCACGATGGTTCACCTCGTATAGGGTCGAGTGCCTTTGCATGGCGGGGTGCGGCGGCTGGGCCCGTCGAAGGTTGTCAGTAGGAACCTGGCGGGCCCAACCAGTCGCACCGGCAATGTAATAAAACGGCACAACTTTGGTTGGTTCCGACTCCAGGCGATTCGCGCTGGTTACGTCGGCCTTCGACCCGCGAAGGTGTTATCAGGATAGCAAAAAGCCGCCCTCAGTTGAACGGAGAGCGGCTTTTTTGGGGTGCCGAGGGTTTTTTACACCTTGCCGGAGTATCGCCCGGTGGCGGCGTCTGAGAGCCATTCGGCTGCGTTGCGGACGTGCGGCCCGTCGCCCATCTTGCCCGCCGCGGTGACGGCATCGGCGGGGAAGCTCCCGTACCCGTGTTTGACCGGCGCCGGTTTTGTCGCGGCCAACAGGTCGTTGACGTGTGCGGCGATCTTGTCGCTGTCCGGGGTGCCGTCCTCGGTGTAGAACTGTCCGGGTTGGGCTCCTGTCAGCCACACCGACGACGGGTCGGACAGCCGAGATGACACCAGGGTTTCGATGTGGGCCTTCTGGACCTGTTCGAGCTTGCCGGCGAGGTCTCCCGCGGCTTGGATGGCTTGCGCCGCCAAGTCCTGTGATTCGCGCATCTGTTCCCTGTAACGGCCATCGCGCTTGCTCACCTGTTCATCGTCCTGGTGCTCGGTGTCGTCGTCGATCTGGGAGTCGCCGGGGGCGCTCCCGACTCCGTCGTCGTGGTTTTGCGGGGCCTGGTCAGCGGGTCCGTTGGGTCTCAGGGTTGGGGGCATGTTCGTTTCTCCTCTGGTAATTGTCGCCCGGCTGTTATGAGAAATTGTCTACGGCCGTAGACAAATAGTGACACGCTGTCACTATTAGGGCCGGCCATAGCTTTACAGGGCCATGTCGCCGGGACGACCGACAGTGTCCTGTGAGAATGCCACGCCGTCATGCTGGAAAGTCGTATCCCGCAGGGCTTGCGAGTAGCGGGCTTGCTCACCGGAGAGCGCGTTCAGGTCGTCGACCGCCGGGCCGTGAATCACGGTGACGCTGGAGGGCATCGGGCCATCCATTCCGTTGTCACCGCGACCGATACCGGATGCCAGTGCAACACAGTCGTCCAAGCTGGTCGAATAGTTCGGCGGATCCCATGGCCCCGCGTTGGCCTGAGCGAATTCATCAATCGGTGTGAGTCCCATGATTTTTAGCCTTCCTGTTCGTTGTTTTCATCGGCTGCATACTTTGCGATGTCTGCCCTCCATTGTGCCAAAGCTTCAGCGTTATCACGCAGGTCGTATCCGTGGGTCAGCAGCTCGGCGAGCGCACCGAAGAATCTGCGCGTGTTACCGACCTCCCTGACTTCGGCGAAGGCGATACTGAGCGCCGGCAGGTCGTCGGTCGCCCACGCTGCTACAAAGACCTTGGCGCGGCGAAAGTCACCGGGCCCGGGCATGAGTGCGTCTAGCTGGTCGTCGGTCATTGTTGTTGTGTCCCTTCGATGATGTGTCGG
>NZ_JBKQQD010000437.1:0-4018 GCF_052144515.1 Mycobacterium sp.
AGCGATGGTCGAAATGCTCTGGTTGTGCTCACGTGTGCCACTCGGGTGACCCGGTCTGGCGACGAGTGGAGCACCGCACTCTCCGCAGAAATGTTGACCTTCAAGGTTTTCGTGGCCCTTCGGACAGATCGCCATGGCCCCCACACCCCTCTACGCGGTATCGGCGATTAAAGATTGCGCTTCCCTGATCACGCTTTGAAAGGGTCTTTCGGCCCCTGAGGCCGCGAGTCGGGTTCTGATGATCGCGCTCATCGCGTGGGCTTCCTGGCTTCCCCGGCGGGGACCATCAGCGATCCACTCGTGCCGATCCTGCTGCCGTTCGCCAAAGAGGCCCATACACATTTCCGCCGTTTTCGGCCTGGCAAGCCAGTACGCCCCCTAATCAGGATCGGCGTATTCGGGGAAAAGGACTCGCCAGTAGTGCTGATACGGCTGTTCGTAGGCCTGATGTGTGGACATAGTTGCTCCTGCCCTGCAGGGCGGCATCCCAAGCAATGCTCCCGTCTTGGCGCGTAGCAGGGTTCGCTACAAGCCCCGGCCTTCTCCGAAGGGCACCGTGCCGGTAGCGCGGTTGCCGTCCGCTCACGTTCGGAGGCGTGCGAGCGAATCTCTTGGCCTGGATTAAGAATACCGAGGCCGGGCGACGAGACACTTATCACCGCGAGCACTTCGCTGAGCAAGTCGCCAGCTCCCGTGCATCCTGGACAGCTTTGGGTCGAGGGCCCTGCAGCTGGCTGGTACCCGAAAAGAATCGGGGAAGACGAGCCTGCTGAACAGAACCACAGCTTTGCCAGAAACCCCTAGTATTCGTCCATGCCGTTGACCAACGGTCAGACTTTCGCCGGGTACACGGTCATTCGCCTGCTGGGGTCAGGTGCGATGGGCGAGGTCTATCTTGCCCAGCATCCACGCCTGCCGCGCCAGGACGCGCTCAAAGTGCTGTCGGCCGATGTGTCTGGCGATGCCGACTACCGGGCCCGTTTCGCTCGCGAGGCCGACCTGGTGTCCACGCTGTGGTACCCGAATATCGTCGGCGTCCACGACCGTGGGGAAGAGGATGGTCAACTATGGATCTCAATGGACTTTGTCGACGGGTTCGACGCAGCCCGGCTCCTAGCCGATCGCTACCCGGCTGGAATGCCAGTCGAGGAAGTCACCCGCATCGTCACGGCGGTCGCCAGCGCGCTGGATTACGCCCACAAACAAGGCCTGCTACACCGCGACATCAAACCAGCCAACATCATGATGACCCATCTCGACGACGAGGGTGAGCAACGAATCCTCCTGACCGACTTCGGGATAGCCCGCAACGTCAACGACATCAGTGGACTGACGAAGACGAACATGACTGTGGGCACGGTGGCCTACTGTGCCCCCGAGCAATTGCTGGGTGAGGAGATCGACGGGCGGGCAGACCAGTACTCGTTGGCGGCCACCGCCTACCACTTTCTGACCGGTTCTCAACTATTTCCGAACTCTAATCCCGCAGTCGTCATCAGCCGCCACCTCAACTCGCCGCCACCGGAATTGGCGGACAGCCGACCGGAGCTTGCCAAGCTTGACCCGGTTCTCGCCATCGGCCTGGCCAAACGACCCCAGGACCGGTTCCAACGCTGCTCTGACTTCGCGCGGGCCCTCAGCGAACAAATCAACCCGGCCGGTGCGCCGACGCAGGCGGCCCCTGTTAGCCCGGCACCGGTTGGCACCGCTGCGCCCGAGGAAGATGCAGCGCCGTCTCGGAATGACCGAGGTGACCAAAAGACAAGAAAGTCTCGGCTGATCGGCGTTTCCGCAGCAGTCGTTGCGGTACTCCTCACTGCCGGGATGATTGTCATCTGGCGACCGTGGGAGCACCAGGCCACATCGATTTCAAGGCAATCGCCCGGGCCCTCGGGCTTGACAACACCACCCCAAACAACCCCCATGCCGACGACTGCCCAGCCGCCACCACCGTCATTCTCGCCGAAGGCGATCGACCAGGTGTTGCTGACCGCCGACCAGCTCACCAAAGTGCTTGGGACCAAAGTCAGTAGCGACCCATCCGGCGGCGGGCCGGGTGGCCTCGCGCTAAATTCTTCGTCTTACGGGATGCCGGACCATTCGGGCCAGGTCACCCCTCGGTCATGCGTCGGGGTGGTCTTTACGGGCGAGCATGACGTCTACGCCCCCGCCGGGCCCTCCGAAATCAAGACTCAGACCTTTGGAACGCCATATGGGATAAACGAAGGCAGGCCGCACCTTGTCCAGCAGACTGCGGCAGTGTTTCCTTCCGCCGAAGGGGTTCAACAGTTTCTGGCCTCCTCAGAAGGCACGTGGAAAGCCTGTGCGAGCGGAAAGGTTGATGCGACCTTCGGCTATGAAAGCGGCGCGGGTTACACCTTCGGTGAGGTCCTCGGTCGAAATGACATGATCACCCTCGCGATGGCGTCCACCACCAATGTTGGTCCAACTAATGGAGCGGACGCTTGCCAGCAGGCATTGGGTGCGCGAGAAAACGTCGTCGTTGAAGTCCGCACCTGCGAGGCCCCCAGTTTGCCCTCACCACCGAATTCACCTGACCTTGCCTGGGCGGTCCCTGACGCCGAACGGGTAGCCAGAGCGATGCTCGAAAACGTCAAGCCCTGACACGTGCAGCGACTGCTTGGCCCACGTCTCGAAATAGACGACATATGAGGGTCTCAAAACTCTGTGTCGGAATCACCGTGAACAACCGACGGCCCCTTGCGGAGTGTGTAACCGCCTATCCTTGGAGCACCCCGCAAACGTTGGGGCCGGGATCGGCGGAGGGTCGGATGACGGCCATAGCAGCGTGCCGGACGTGTGGCACTGAGCCGCGTGAGGGCGCTCGATTCTGTGACGGTTGTGGCTCACCGGTCCAAGACGGCGATACCCGGGCGGAGTACAAGCAGGTCACGGTTCTGTTCGCCGATGTTGTTCATTCGATGGACATCGCCGCAGCGGTGGGCGCAGAGCGGCTTCGCGAGATCATGGCCGGGTTGGTTGACCGGGCCGCTGCAGTGGTGCGCCGGTACGGCGGCACACTCGACAAGTTCACCGGCGATGGGATCATGGCGGTGTTCGGTGCCCCGGTGGCGTTGGAGGACCACGCTATCCGTGCTTGTCTTGCGGCGCTGGGTGTTCAGGAGGAGGCGAAGCGGCTTGCCGTCGATGTCCGAAACCGCGACGGTGTGGATCTGCAGTTGCGCGTCGGGCTGAACTCCGGTGAGGTGATCGCCGGGGAGATCGGTTCGGGACCCTTCGGTTACACCGCCGTCGGGGAGCAAGTCGGCATGGCCCAGCGGATGGAATCGGCGGCCCCGCCGGGTGCGGTGATGCTCAGCGCATCGACAGCGCGACTTGTCGATGGGGCTGCGACTCTCGGCAAGCCAGAGCTGGTGCAGATCAAGGGCGCCGACGAGCCGGTAGCGGCCCAGCGGCTGTTGGGCATGGCAGAACGGCATCCCGCTCTTGGGCGTGTTGAGTCGAATCTGGTCGGTCGGCGGTGGGAGATGTCCGCCGTCGAGGGCTTGTTGGATCGCGCCGTCGATGGCCATGGCGCGGTGGTCGCCGTGGTGGGGCCACCGGGCATCGGGAAGAGCCGTCTGGTGCGCGAGGTGGCGGCGATCGCGGGTCGCCGTGGCGTGGAGGTGTTCACCACCTTCTGCGAGTCGCACACCAGCCAGGTCCCCTTCTATGCCGTGGCGCGGCTGCTGCGCGCGGCCGCCGGCGTCGAGGGTCTTGACGGGCAGACCGCCCGCGACCAGGTGCGCGACCGCGTTCCCGACGCAGACCCCGAGGATTTGGTGCTCTTCGACGATCTGCTGGGCATCGCCGATCCCGAGGTGGTGTTGCCCAAGATCGATCCGGATGCCCGGCGGCGGCGACTGACCGCACTGGTCAACACCGCATCCCTGGCCCGAAAGTCCCCGGCGGTCTATGTCATCGAGGACGCGCACTGGATCGATGAGGTCAGCGAGTCGATGCTGGCCGATTTTCTGGCGGTGATCCCGCAGACGCC
>NZ_JBKQQD010000438.1:0-4389 GCF_052144515.1 Mycobacterium sp.
TTCTTCGCGGCGGGGCGCTCCGGCGACTTCGACCGGCTGGTGGCGGTGCTGCATCCCGACGTGGTGTTGCGGGGAGACTTCGGACCGCACGCCCCCGGGTTCCGCGCCGAGGGCGCCGCGACGGTGACCAAGCTGGCCCGCGGGTACGCCGCGCCCGAGCGGGAGGTGCGGGGGGCCACCGTCAACGGCGCCGCCGGCGCGGTGGTGTTCGTCGACGGGCGACCAACGGCGATCATGGCGTTCCTGGTGCGTGACGGGAGGGTGGCGGCCATCGACGTGCTGGCCGACCCCGCGCGCATCGCGCGGATCGACTTGAGCGCGGTGGGTGGATAACGGACGCACCAGGGGTCTGCTGATCTATCTGCCTGCCACCGCCTGGGAGCAGCCTTTCATCGGTATCGGCGCGCGGGCCGCCCGGCCGCGGAGGAGTGGAGCGCCGCTGGTGCCCGACGAGTTCGCGGCCGCAGTCGTAGAAGATCGCGAGGCCAACGGCCGCCAGCGCCTCACTTTTCAGCTGGTCTTGAACGAGCAGTGCACCCCGGTGGTCGAATGGTTCGGCGCCCGGGGCCGGACAAAGGCTGCCACCCGGCTGGCCGACAACTGCCGCATGGTCGGGCGTCCCGTGCCCCACCGGATACCGAGCCTGGGCCGATTATCGCCCGTAACACCCTGGTCAGCGCAGTCAAGGAGTGATCGGTTCACCGACTCACGGTATTCCGCAAGCTCGACAAGTTAGCTTACGCAATGCTAACTTCACCGGATTAACTCAGCGTCAGGAAGGGTCAGAGGCTTGGACAACCACGACGCTGGCACGTTTGCGGTTCGGGCCGGGGTGGCTGAGTCGGGCGCCAGTTATCCGATCGGTGATGTGGCTGCTGCGTCGCCGTATCTGGGTGGCCGCTGCTTATGACGGCGCCCATCTGGATGGCCGCACCACCGGAGGTGCATTCGGCATTGCTGAGCAGTGGTCCCGGGTCGGGGCCGTTGATGGCGGCGGCTGGGGCGTGGAACACATTGAGCGCCGAATATGCGGCGGTAGCCGAGGAACTCGCCGCGGTGTTGGCTGACGTGCAAGCGAGGGCATGGGAGGGGCCGAGTGCGGAGTCTTACGTGGCTGCGCATCTGCCTTATCTGGCGTGGCTGATGCAGGCCAGCGCCAACAGTGCCGCAGAAGCCGCCCAGCATGAGACCGCGGCTGCGGCCCACACCGCCGCGCTGGCGGCCATGCCGACCTTGGCCGAGCTGGCCACCAACCACATTGTCCACGGTCTGCTGGTGGCGACCAATTTCTTCGGGATCAACACCATCCCGATCGCGCTCAACGAGGCCGACTATGTGCGGATGTGGATCCAGGCCGCCACCACCATGAGCACTTACCAGGCCGTCGCTGGCTCAGCGGTGGCGTCGACACCACAAAGCGAACCGGCGCCGCCGATCCTGAAAGCCTCCGCCGCGCAGACCGACGCGGACGACGACTCCGGGCCGTCGACGGGACTGGGCACCCTGCTGGAATCCCTAGTGCAGAAGTTGGGGGTGCCGGACCAAATCAGTGACGAGTTCGGGATCGACAACATATATGACTTCCTGAACAATCCGGTGAGCTACACCGAGTCGCACGCCATCTACAGACTCTTGACGGATCCGTTGGCGGTGCTGGAGAACCCGCTTTATCTGTTCTACGACGGCGACGAGGTGTTCTTCGCGCTCGGCCAAGCGATTCTCCCGACGGCCTCCCTCAACCTCTCGATCGCGCCCGTCGGATCTGCGGGCGGCTTAGCGGCCCTGGCCGCAGCGGCCGCCGCACAGCCTGCGCCGACAGCTGTCGCGCCGGCGCTGGCACCCGTCGCGGCTGCTCCCGCTGCGGTGCCGGTTGCCGGGCTCGCTCCGACTGCGGTTGCGTCGGCCGTCGCCCCTGGCGCGGCCCCGGCCCCTGGCCCGGCCCCGGCTCCCGCGACCGCGGCGAGCACTCTCACCAGTTCGGCGCCGCCGCCAGGGCCGCCCGCCGCCGGTGGGACGGGTTTTGTGCCCCCCTATGTGGTGGGGCCTCCCATCGTCGGGGCCTATTCGGTGCTGCGCAGTGCCGCTAGTTCCAGCGCCAAAAGGAATGCGCTGCAGCCGGATACGGCCGCTGCGGCCGCTGCGGCCGCGCGGGAGCAGGCGCGAGCGCGGCGGCGACGGCGTGCGACGCAGCGCGGGCACGGTGACGAGTTCGTGGATGTGGATGTCCAGGTCGACCCGATTTGGGTTGAGGAGGCGGTCGGGTCGACAGTGGCCTCGGATCGTGGTGCGGGAATGCTGGGACTTGCCGGGACGACGTCGAAAGACAGTGCCAAGTCAGCGGGATTTACCACGCTTTCCGGCGACGAGTTCGGAGGGGGACCGAGTGTGCCGATGCTGCCCAATACTTGGGATCCCACAGCGCCCGAGGCGGAGGGGGAACACAGCTGAGTGTGCTTGTGTGGCAACGGTAATGCTATGCCGCCGCATACGCACCGACTACCTGAGCAGTCCGCTGAACCGGATACCGCACTGGACGAGCGGCCCAACCTCGACAAAAGGGGCATCGTCGCCGACGTTTCGGCGCTGGCCGCTAGTAACTCAGCCCGGAGAACATGATCCGGCCGGGGTCGTACTTCTGCCGTGCGGCGGTCAGCCGGGGGAGATTCGGACCGAAATACCGCGAGGGCGGTTGGCCGGCCTCCAGGTAGTTCACGTAGCCGCCGACCGAATACGGTTGCACCGCCTGGTGTGCCGTGTTGAGCCAGCTGGTCGCCGCCGAGGGATCACCGGACGGTTCGATGTACCACTGCACCAGCGCGGCGTGGCGCCGCCACGGAAAGGCGGTGGCCCCCGGCGGCACACTCGCGAGCGCGCCGTCGAGCGCATGCATGATCGCCAACATGCGGCCCGCGCCACGAGGAAAGGCGTTGACCGCCGCGGCGATCCCCTGGGCGGCGGCCGGGGTGATCGTCGGGAAGACATCGGAACCGCCGACATATCCGAGCGGCGACGGGCTGAGGTTCCCGGCCAGATACCGCACCAGGTCCAAATAGTCGAACGTGTGATTCTCGGTCCCGGTCGGTTGCGTTCCGACGGCCGAAGTGATCGCGGCCGCCGCGCTGCCACCCGACCCGACCGGGCAGGTCGCCAGGATGCGGCAGTGCGTACCCATCGGGTCGACGGTCGCGTCCGCGAGCGCCCAGCTGTTGCGGTCGGCGGTGCGCAGCCAATTCGCCCAACCAAGGAGAACCTGCGCGAACGACTGCGGCGGGAAATTGAGGTTCACCACGTCGACGTTCCCGGCGGGGAAGGTGGCGAAGGTCAGCGAGGTCGTCACGCCGAAGTTGCCGCCCCCGCCGCCGCACAACGCCCAGAACAGGTCGGGGTTGTTGGCGGCGGACGCGGTGACCGACTGGCCGCCGGGCAGCACCACCGACGCGGCCGTCAGCTGGTCACACATCAGTCCCGCCTGCCGGGAATGGGCGCCCAGCCCACCGCCCAGGGCATGCCCGGCAGCACCGACCGTGGGGCAGATACCCGTCGGGATGCCCCGGCCGGCCGCGCCCAGCGCCTGGTGCAGCGCGTACAGACCGGTCGCGGGTGTCACGGTGACCTGCCCGGTGGCGGCGTCGTAGTTGATTCCTCCGGGCAGCTGCCGCAGGTCGAGCACCATGGTGCCGTTCGCGGTCGATGCCCCCACATAGGAATGCCCACCGCTGCGCGGTGCGACTTTGAGGTTGTTGGCGGCGGCGAATACCATCGCCTTTTGCACATCGGCCGCCGATGTCGGCGTGACGATGGCCGCCGGCGTCGAGCCGTTGTAGATGGTGTTGAATACCTGTTTGGCGCTGGCGAATTGCGCACCATTATCCGGCAGTATCACCTGCCCGCCGATGGCGGTGGAAAGACCGCCCCAGCCGGAGGTATTCGGCGCGGCGGTGGCCCGGACCGAACCGACTCGGCCCGATCCGAAGACTGCTCCGGCGGCTAACGCTCCGACGGTACCCCGCAGAAACGTCTGCCGTGAGATCTCACGCGCCAACGTCGGGCTTCCGCGATTGCGTCATGTCCCGCATTGTCAACCACGGGAACCGCGGTGCCGCACGACGTCTCGTGGGACGACCGAAACGTGCCCGAACCGTTACAAGCCCCGCTGAAAGTGTTGCGGGGAGTTCTTTATTCGCGACGTCGCCGCGTCGCGAGACGGACCCGCGATTCCGGTGAGCCGGAATAGGCGCGAAGAGCGCCTCGTTGGAGCATTTCGTGGCAATCGACGACTTATTCCAACCGCTGACCATCCGCTCACTGACCGTGCCAAACAGGTTCGCGATGGCGCCAATGACCCGACAGGCCTCACCTGGCGGGATCCCGGGCGCCGACGTCGCCGAG
>NZ_JBKQQD010000439.1:0-5263 GCF_052144515.1 Mycobacterium sp.
TGCTGAACTGGTGCACTCAGCCGCAGTTCACCCTCCGTCAGAAGTGGCGCACGGGTGACCTGGTGATCTGGGACAACACCGGCATGCTTCACCGCGCGCTGCCCTTCGCGCCGACCTCGGTGCGCCTACTGCATCGGGCGACGCTGGTCGGGGAGGAGGCCATCGTTGGAGCCTGACGGACCCGCCGGACACGGACCACGAGGAGAACCAATTGCCGACCCAACCTGCTGCGGCGGAGCAGCTCACGTGACGACACGGGTTGTGCAGTGGGCGACCGGTCCGGTCGGCTCCGTCCAACTCGGGGTTCCCTTAGCAACGGAACGAATCTGGTCCCTGTCGGCGGGGTGCCGGTAGCTCAGGCGGCGGGTGAACGCAGCGGTCGGTGTCCTTGGCGGCGGAGTTCTGATTCAACATCGAAGTGGTAGGTGCCGTAAAAGTTGATGTGGTCGTGCTGTGCGGGTGTGAGGTGGCCGGCGGCCTCGTCGGTCACCCGGTAGCCGTCGTCGCGTAGCGCGTCGAGGGCGTCACCCATGTGGGTGGTGGTCCATAGCACCGCTGCGTTGGTGACCAGGGTGAGGCAGAGTGCCTGGTCGACTTGGTCGTCGAGGTGGCGGCGTCGGACGTGGCCTTGGTGGGCGAAGAACAGGTCACGGCGCAGCGCGTGCAGGCTCTCGCCTTTGTTCAGCTGTCGGCGGACTCTGCGGCGGAGTTCTTCGTCAGCGACGTATCGGCATAGGTAGAGGGTGCGGATGAGCCGGCCGTATTCCTGCAGCGCGCGGGCGAGGGAGTTCTGTCGGCTGCTGGCGTGCAGCTTGGCGATCAGCAGGCTGGCCGTGGTGTGCCCGAATTTCATTGACCCGACGAGCCGGAGCAGATCGTTCCAGAGGTCGGCGATCAGTTGGGTTTGGATGGGCTGGGTGAGCAGCGCTCCGGCGTGCGGGTAGCGGGTTCGCCATGATGAGCCTGGGCCGAGGCGGTAGAGCTGTAGCCGTCCGATGTCGCGGATGCGCGGGGAGAACTGCAGGCCGGCGAGGTTGAAGATCGCGAATGTAGCTAGCGTCTGCCCGGCGGTGTCGGTGGTGTGCTCGGCGATCGGCAGGTCGGTCGGGTTGCCGAAGATGTCGTCGAGCACGGCGATGGCCTCGCGCCAGGTGGTTGGGATGACCGTGGTGCCGTAGGTCGAGTGCTGGTCGGAGACGTGGGTGTAAGTGGTGGTTCCCTCTTCGAGGAAGTAGCGGGACAGCGCGCGGGCGGTCAGGCTGTGGCCGCGCTGTGGGAATCGTTGCCCGTCCGAGGACGACAGCGTCCCGCCGCCCCACAGGGCCGTGAGCGGGTGGCGATGGTGGGCATTCACGAGGCGGGCGTTGGCCTCCCGCAAGGTGTCTTGGCGCAGGTACCACTGCGATGTCCAAGCCAGGGTGTCTTCGGAGATGCCGGAGGCGTCGGCCATGCCGGCGTAGCCGAGGTTGCAGGCGTAGGCGAGCACCGAGGCGTACAGGTTGCGGGTCAGGTCGGGGTTGCGCGGCTGGGCGCCGCCGGCGTGGGTGAACGCCTCGCTGAAGCGGGTGTCTCGGTCGACCTCGATGAGCAGGGCGGGCAGATGGATCTGCGGCAGGCGGGCTGCGACCGCCTGCGCGAGCGCCTCGGCTTCGGCGGGACCCGGTGGGCCATGAATGGGCACGTTATAAATGCTCGCAGGCTGTAGGTGAGACAAGTGGTTTTGAGACGAACTTCTGCGACATCTCGCCGTGGGCGATTAGCCGTGGATGAGCGAACGGCAGGTGGCGCCCTGGCTTGATGTGCTGAAGCATCGAGCCGCACATACGAGACCCCGTCCATTTCGACGCCGGGCTGCATGCCTACCTGCGCGAGACCGGTCGCGCCTTTGCGCACCCATTCATCTCGATGTGTCCGGTGTCACTGCGTGCCGAAGCCGACACGGCGACCGGCACGCGGGTGTCGGCGATGTTCGTGCGACTCGGCGAACCCGGCGCGAGCGTGCCGGAACGGATCCGGCAGGTGGTGGACTCGATCGCCACGGCCAAGAAGGAGCTGGGCGGCATGTCGAAGGACGCGGCGATGACCTACCTGGTCGGAATCGTCGCGCTCGCGGGTCTGGCCGCCTCGACGCACCTGGACCGGGTCGGGCACCCGGCCTGCAACCTGGTCATTTCCAACGTGCCGGGCGCCAAGGAGCCCCGGTATCTGAACGGTGCACGCCTCGCCGGGATCTATCCGGTCTCCGCGCTCGCCGCCTCGATCGGGCTGAACGCCACGCTCACCTCCTGCCACGACCGCATGGACTTCGGGTTCGTCGCAAACGCCGCGGCGATTGACGACCTGCCGGAGCTCGCGCGCCACACGCGCCCTGCGTGAACGGCTGGCCCGGTATGAGGCCCAGGGTTCTGAGGGGTTGGTGGGCTATGGGGGCGCGCCGAACTCGGCACAAGAACCGTACCCGCAGGAAACCACCTGGCCCGGAAAGGCCACATCTGGCGCGGAAGTTCCAGCGGTGCCGGGGTTGCACGCCCGATACTGGCGTCATGCACATCACCGTCGACTACAGCTTGTGTGAGGGACACGGGCAGTGCCTGATGGCGGCGCCCGAGTTGTTCGACCTTCCCGACGGCGCCGAACAGGTGGTGGTTCTCGATGCCGATCCACCTGAGTCAGAGCGGGACCGCGCAGTGCGGGCGGCGGCGATGTGCCCCGCGCTCGCAATCCAGATCAGCTGAGCCGATTATCGGTGTGATCGTCGAGCAGCCGGAACCGGCCGGCCAGCGCGGCGGCGGCGATCCGGTTGGTCACTCCCAGTTTGTTGAGCAATGTTGCGACCATCCGTTTGGCGGTGCGCTCGGACACCAGCATCCGGTCGGCGATATCGACCGTCTCCATACCGGTGGCCAGGAACCCCCAGAGCTTCAAGTCCTGGGCGGTAAGGCGGTCCAACAACTCCGGCGGCGGGCGTCGGGTGTTGCTCAGTAGCGCATCGAGCAGGGCGCCGTCGATGACCCGCAGGCCCTCGGCGATGGTCCACAACGGGCCGGCCAGCGCTTCGGGGCGCGCGGTTTTGGGCAGGAACCCGTCGGCGCCGGCCCGCAGGGCCTCCTCGGCCAGAACCATGTCATCGGTGCCCGAGAGCGCCAGGATCCGGGTCCGCGGGTGCCGGTCCTTGATGTGGCGGATAGCGGCGACACCGCCCAGTGGCGGCATGGACAGGTCCACGATCGCGACGTCGGCATCGCAGCGCGTGGCCAGGTCGGCGGCCTCCTCCACCCGCGAGGTCTGCCCGCCGACGGTGAATAACCCGCCCCACTCCCGGCTGAGTAGCAGGGCCAGGCCCTGGGCGAAGAGTTCGTGGTCGTCGACGATCACGACCACGATCTGCTTACCGCCCGGTCCGGCTTTCATTGCCGCGATGCTAGCCGCACCCCTAGGGTCGCACCGATGAAGCGGCACGATGGCGGCGCCATCGACAGAGACGACTACGGTCTGGCCCGCACAGTGGTGGCGGTCCGCATCGCGGTCGTCGTGTCGATCGGCGTCCTGCTGCTGATCGGACCGGACTGGGTTCGCCAGCACACCACCGCGACCGTCGCCGTGCTGTCCGCGGCGATGCTGTACTCCCTTGCCCTGCTGGTGAACCCGAGACTGGAGGTGCGCCGGACCCGGTACGCATGGGTGGTCAGTTTCACCGACAGTGTGTTCACCCTGGCCCTGATCTGGTTGACCGGCGGGCTGCACAGCCCGGTGGCGGAGGTGCTGGTCCTGGTCGTCATCGCTTCGGCCGCGAGGTTGTCGTTCGCCAGGACCCTAGTATTGGCGGTACTGGTCGGCGCCGGCTACGTCGCTGTCGCGTTCGGATCGCCCTCGCGCGCGGCCCTCACCCCGAAACCCTGGCTCCAGGCCGGCTGGGCGGCGCTGTACCTGGTGTTCGTTGCGATCATGACCGCCGGGTTGTCCGCCCTGGCCGAACGTGAGCAACAGTCGAGGATCCGGGCGCTGGTGGAGGCAGAAGCCGAACACGTCGCCGCCGAAGAGGAACGCGACCTTCGCGCCCGCTTGCTGCAGTCCTACCAGTCCCAGCAGGACGGGCTGCAGGTTCTGGTTCACGAATTCCGCACGCCGATAGCATCATTGGAGGCGCTGATGGATGCGGTGACGGCCAATCAGATGTCGGAGGCCGACCGCGAGACCAGCCTGCAGCTGGCCGGCAGGCACACGCATCATCTCGCCGACATGCTCGACGCACTCTCCGATGTCGCTCTGAGCCGGCGCCCCACATTTTCGACCGGACGTGTCCAACGTGTCGATATCGCCGACGTGATCGTCGCGGCCGCCGATGCGGTCGCGCTGGCGCCACCAGGGCTGCGCCTGACCACCGGGCCCGGGCTCACCGGGATCTCCATCAACGCCCAGGGGTTACGCCGAGTGCTGACCAACCTGCTCGAGAACGCCGCCCGTCACGGCCCCGACGCCCCGGTGGACGTCGGGTGCAACCGCGACGGTGATGAACTCGTCATCGCGGTGGCCGACCGCGGTCCCGGGATCCCGGCCGAGAGCCTGGGTGAGCTGACCGCGAAATACGTCAGCGCCGGCGGACAACGGGGCACCGCAGGCCTGGGTTTGTGGATCGTGCAGCAGATTGTCGAGGCAATGAACGGCCGGGTGGACTTCGCCGCCCGCGACGGCGGCGGACTGGTCGCGACCTTCCGCGCGCCGGTGGAGTGATGCCCACGACGTGAGCATGGCCCGCGCAGGCCAGGAATTGGCACCTGGGACGGCCCCAGACCGGGCCGCCGACGGTGAGCATGGGAGCAGGCCGACGTGACGTGCCCCACAGTCGTCGGCGTCCCGGCCATCGAGGAGAGAACCGCTATGACCACAGCCATGCCCGATACCACCCATGGTGACATCGACCTGAGCTCCCGCTCCTTCTGGGCCAAGTCCCCCGAGGAGCGCGACGCCGCCTTCGCCGTCCTGCGCCGGGAGAACCCGGTGCCGTGGAGCCGGCCGGCGGAGTCCGACCTTCTTCCGCCCGAGCTCAACACCAGGGGCTTCTGGTCACTGACCACGCAGGAGGACATCCGCTACGCTAGCCGCCATCCGGAGATCTTCTCCTCGGCCGAGGGCATCACCATGGAGGACTTCGCCCCCGAAGCGAGGGAGGTTGCGCAGTCGTTCATCGGGATGGACGCCCCGCGGCACGCCCAGCTCCGCGGCATCACCATGGACGCCTTTAAGCCGAAGAACATGCGTCGGC
>NZ_JBKQQD010000440.1:0-10827 GCF_052144515.1 Mycobacterium sp.
CTCACTGCAACTGCTGCCCCGCGGGGGCAGCTTCATCGAAATCGGCAAGACCGACATCCGCGCGGCCGGCGACATCGCCGCATCCCATCCCGGAGTCGACTACCATGCCTTCGATCTGGCCAACGCAACAGCGGAATCCCTCCAGCCAGGATGGACGGCCCTGACCCAGATGTTTGCCGCCGGCGTCCTCAAGCCGCTGCCCACCACCAGCTACGGCCTGATGAACGCCCCCCAAGCCTTCCGCGACATGAGCCAAGCCCGCCATACCGGAAAGATCGTGCTGATCCCCCCCGCGGTCCCGGATCCCGACGGCACGGTGCTGATCACCGGTGGTACCGGGATGCTGGGCGCGATCTTCGCCGAACATCTGGTCACCCACTACGGCATCAAGCACCTGCTCCTGCTGTCGCGCAGCGGGCCCAGCGCTCCAGGTGCCGGCGAACTGCAACAACGTTTGGCCGGGCTGGGCGCCCACGTCGCCATCACTGCCTGCGATACCGGCAACCTCGCCGACCTGGCCGCAGCACTCGACACCGTTTCCGCCGACCACCCGTTGACCGCGGTCATCCACGCCGCCGGCGTCCTCGATGACGCCGTGGTGACCGAACTAAGCCCACAACAACTCGACGCGGCCTTGGCCGCCAAAGCCGACGCCGCCTGGCATCTGCATCGCCTCACCGCCGACCGCGACCTGGCCGCGTTCGTCTTGTTCTCCTCGGCCGCGGGAACCCTGGGCAGCCCCGGGCAGGCCAACTACGCGGCCGCCAACGCCTTCCTGGACGCGCTCGCCCGCCACCGCCACCACACCCAACGCCCGGCCACCAGCGTGGCCTGGGGCTACTGGCAAACCCCCACCGGGATGACCGCCCACCTCAACACCATCGACCTGACCCGCCTGACCAGCACCGGCGTAATACCGATCACCAGCGAGCGCGGCCTGGCACTCTTCGACGCCGCACTCATCAGTCAACAGCCCAACGTGGTGGCCAGCCCCTTCAACACCGGCGCGTTGACGCGCCAGGCGCGCCACAACTCTTTGGACCCGGTGCTGTCCGGCCTGGTTACCAGCCGCCCCCAAGCCGCCGCCGCGACCGCCCGCACACTGGCCGCCATGTTGGCCACCCAAACCCCCCAACAACGGCTGCACACCCTCACCGCGATGGTCACCGCCACCACCGCCGCCGTGTTGGCCCACCCCGACCCGGCCGCTCTCGATCCCGACCGCCCCTTCAAAGACCTCGGCATCGACTCACTGACCGCCCTGGAACTACGCAACACCCTCAACCGACACACCGGCCTCACCCTGCCCGCAACCCTGGCCTTCGACCACCCCACCCCCACCGCACTAGCCCACCACCTCACCACCCAACTCAGCGCGGCGACGCCGGCATCCACAACTAACGGCTACGTCCAACAGATTCAAGAATTGATTACGTCGATTCCAGCCAGTCGACTCGAAGAGGCCGACATAGTCGAGCTTCTCAAGAAACTCGCGTCGAACGACTATCGCGACGCTGATCATCAGCAGAATAAGTCGCGCATCGCCAATATGGACGCAGAGGACCTCATCGCTGTTGCATTGAGAAACTCGAGAAATAGATAAATAGGAATAGTAAGAATCGATGCAAAGTCAACTCGACAAATTAACGGAGGCCCTCCGAGCCGCTCTTATCGAGAATGAAGATCTGAGGCAACTTCGGGCGCGTGCGTTAGAGCCGGTGGCGGTGGTGGGGATGGCGTGCCGGTTCCCCGGCGGGGTGGATTCGGCGGCGGCGGTGTGGGATCTGGTGGCCAGTGGCACCGACGCGATGGGGGGCTTTCCGGCCGACCGCGGTTGGAATCTCGCGGACTTGTTTGATCCCGACCCCGATGCGGTGGGCAAGACCTACACCCGCGCCGGCGGGTTTCTGGCGGATGCGGCCGGGTTTGACGCCGAGTTTTTCGGGATCTCGGCGCGCGAGGCCGTGGCGATGGATCCTCAGCAGCGGTTGCTGCTGGAGGTGTGCTGGGAAGCGTTGGAAACCGCCCGAATCGATCCGGCCGCGTTGGTGGGCTCTGAGACCGGGGTGTTCGTCGGAGCGTGGTCACAACCCTACGGCGCGGGCGGTTCCGAGGGTGCGGAGGGATACGGCCTGACCGGCCTGTCCACCAGCGTGGCCTCCGGGCGTGTCGCTTATGCGCTGGGTTTGCAGGGCCCGGCGATCACCATCGACACGGCCTGCTCGTCGTCACTGGTGGCCACGCACCTGGCGTGCCAGTCCCTGCGCAACAACGAATCCAGTCTGGCTCTGGCGGGTGGCGTCACGGTGATGACCACCCCCTCGATCTTCACCGAGTTCGCCCGGCAACGCGGGCTGGCTGCCGACGGGCGCTGTAAAGCGTTCGCCGCCAACGCGGATGGCACCGGGTTTGGTGAAGGGGCCGCGGTGCTGGTGCTGGAACGGCTCAGCGATGCCCAGCGCAACAACCATCCAGTGTTGGCGGTCATCACCGGATCGGCGATCAACCAAGACGGCGCCTCCAACGGATTGACCGCCCCCAACGGGCCCGCGCAACAACGCGTCATCACCCAAGCCGTCGCCAACGCCGGCATCGGGCTCGATCAGGTGGACGTGGTCGAGGCCCACGGCACTGGCACCACCCTGGGCGACCCGATCGAGGCCGGCGCCCTGATCGCCACCTACGGCGCCGCCCGCAGCGCAGAACACCCCCTGTGGCTGGGATCAATCAAATCCAACATCGGCCACACCCAAGCCGCCGCCGGTGTCGCCGGAATGATCAAAATGATCGAGGCCCTCAACCACGAGAGCCTGCCCCCCACCCTCAACGTCGATCACCCCAGCCCACACATCGACTGGTCAGCCGGCACCGTCCACCTCCTCACCGAACCGGTGCCCTGGCCAGTCACCGACCACCCCCGCACCGCGGCGGTGTCCTCCTTCGGGATCAGCGGCACCAACGCCCACCTCATCCTGCAACAAGCCCCCACCCCGCCGGAAGAATCGGCTGACGCCCAAGCCCCGGCCGGCCGGGCCCCGGACGGAGTCGAGTTCGCGCCGGCGTTGTGGCCGGTTTCGGCGCGCACCCCCGCAGCGTTGTGCGCGCAGGCCGACCGGCTGCACAAACACCTGGTCTGCCATCCCGACCTAGATCTCACCGATGTGGCCTACAGCCTGGGCAGCACCCGCACGCATCACCCCTATCGGGCCACCATCACCGCGCACTCCCACACCGAGAAGCCCCGCCAGGACCTGCTGGATGCCTTGGATGCGCTGTCCGCAGATCTACCCCACCCCCGCTTGACCCGCCACCACAGTCCTTCGCACAAGTCGCCCGGCAGGACCGTCTTCGTCTTGCCCGGCCAGGGAGCCCAATACCCCGGCATGGGACTTGACCTCTACCGCCGTCACCGCACCTTCGCGCGCGCTCTCGACAACATATGTGAGGCTTTCGACGCCCACCTGGAGGTCTCGCTGCGCGAGGTCATGTTCGCTGAGCCGGGTAGTGCTGTTGGCGAGTTAATCCACCAAACCGCCTACACACAACCCGCGATCTTCGCCATGGGCGCGGCAATGCATGCCGTGTTCGTCGAAGCCGGCATCACCCCCGACTATCTGCTAGGGCACTCCATCGGAGAACTCACGGCCGCCTATATCGCCGGTGTGTTCTCGCTTGCCGACGCCGCTGTTTTGGTCACCGCCCGTGGTCGGCTGATGCAAGCCTGTCCGCCCGGCGCGATGCTGGCCATCCATGCCAACGAACGCGACGTGGTGGCCCTGCTCAACGATCACCCCACGATAGCCATCGCCGCGGTCAACGGGCCCACCTCGGTCGTTGTCTCCGGGCACCCCGACGAGCTCGAACCGATCCGCGACCACTGCGCCGCGCACGACCTTCGAGTCCGCGCCTTATCGGTCAGCCACGCCTTCCATTCGTCGTTGATGGACCCGGCCTTGCCCGAGTTTGAGGCCATTGCCGCCGGGCTGACTTTCGCGCCGCCCACGGTGCCCATTCTGTCCAACCTCACCGGTCAACCAGCGACGTCCGAGCAGCTCACGTCGAGCCGGTATTGGACCAGACACCTGCGCGAGCCGGTCCGGTTTTATGACAGTGTTGCTTGGTTGCTGGGCCAGGGCGAGCACGTTTTTGTCGAGCTCTCGGCGCAGCCGGTGTTGGCGGCCGCGATCACCGAAGCGGTGGCCGACACCCCCCGTCGGGCCGGTTCGACGGTGATCACCACGTTGCACCGTCACCGGCCCGACCTCGACGCAGTGGCTACCGCGTTGGCCCAGCTGCACAACCACGGTCATAGCCCGTCGTGGCGAGCTCTTTACCCGGACGCCCACACCGTGGCGCTGCCCACCTACCCCTTCGAGCACCGCCGCTACTGGCTGGCCCCCACTCCCACCGCCGAAGTCAGCGGACCCGCTGACGGTGCGCTGTGGAAAGCCGTCGACGATGACGCGGTCGATACGGTCGCGGAGGTATTAGGGCTAAGCGATGCGGAGAGCGGGGCATCACTGGCAGCTGTTGTGCGCGCCTTGCGGGAGTGGCGCAGCGATCTTGGTGTGCGGTCGGCGGCGAACAAGCTGCGCTACCGGATCGAGTGGCGAGCAATCACTCCGAATACCTTCCCGCCGACCCGTCGTCGATGGCTGGTTTTGGCCTCTCCCGACCAGGCCGATGATTCGTGGATCACCGGATTGACTGCACGGTATGCAGATGACGTAGAGGTCCTGACAGTCGATCCCATTGCCTTGGAACGAAACTCGTTGTCCGCCTCTTTGACCACTGCTGCTACGCGCGCTCATTGTGACGGCATCGTTTCGTTCCTGGCAACCGATGAGCGGACGCGTCCGGGTTCTGGGGTATCGGTCGGTTTGTCTGCGACGCTTCTTGTCGCACAAGCTCATTGCGATTCCGGTCTGGGAATACCTTTGTGGGTGGTCACCCGGGGCGCCGCTTCCGTGTCCTCCGATGACGGTCCCGTGAGTCCGAGCCAGTCCGCTGTTTGGGGGCTGGGACAGTCCGTATGTCTCGAGCACCCCGATCAGTGGGGAGGTCTGATCGATCTTCCGCCCGGCGCGACACCGAGCGGTATCGAGCACCTACACGCGATACTGACTTGCCCGCAAGCAGAAGACCAGCTGGCGATACGTCGGCAGGGTGTGAGCGTGCGTCGCCTGGTCGAGGCGCCGTTGCCGTTGGAGCGTCTGGAACGCGCACACGGCTGGAAACCCTCGGGAACGGCTCTGGTCACCGGTGCAACGGGGCGCGTGGGCAAGCACGTGGTCGGCTGGCTGGCCGAAGGGGGCGCCAACCACCTTGTCGTGCTGAGCCGCAACGCGGCCGAGCATCCTCAGTCGGCCGAACTGGAAAAGGAACTCCGCGCACGCGGGGTGGATATGACAGCGGTATCGGTCGATGTGACGGATCGGTCGGCCTTGGCGGCTGTCCTTGCCGACATCCGCAAGGCACACGGACCGATTGGGACCGTCGTTCACGCCGCGGCAGCAATCGGATGGGACACCATATCCGACACGACTTGTGAAGAGTTCTCCAATATTTATGCCGCGAAGGCGGTAGGGGCCGATAACCTCGCGGAACTGCTCCACGACGAACCGCCGGATACCTTCCTCTTGTTCTCCTCCGCAGCAGCGACGTGGGGGGGCGTGCAACAAGGCGCCTATGCGGCCGCCAACGCCCATATCGATGCGCTAGCCGCTCGGTTGCGCAGCAAGGGATGCTCGGCGGTGGCAGCGGCGTTCGGGCTCTGGGCAGACGAGACGGGCAACATGCCACCAGAGATCCTTGACTATTTCCGGCGACTCGGAATCAACCAGATGCCGCCCAACATTGCGCTGGCCGGGCTGCAAGAGGCCATCGAGGTAAACGACACACTGATCACCATCGCCGATGTGTCGTGGGAGCGGTTCCTGCCCGCGTTCACCATTCGTCGCTCACACCCACTGCTTGCCGAGTTGGCATCGCGCGCGGATACCACTGAGAACAGCGGCACTACATCGACCGCGAGCGCTTCAGGACTTCGGGAAATGCTGGCCGGTCAAACCGCCGAACAACAACTTCACACCTTGACCACGATGGTGGTCGGCGCCACCGCCACCGTGTTGGCCCACCCCGACCGGGACGACCTCGATCCCGACCGCCCCTTCAAAGACCTCGGACTCGACTCACTGACCGCGCTCGAACTACGCAATACCCTCAATCAACAAACCGGCCTCAGCCTGCCGGTAACCCTGGCCCTCGACCACCCAACCCCCGCAACGCTCGCCACCCACCTGGCCGAGCTACTAACCGACACCGCTGCGCCTGCGGTCCCGGCAGCTCAGGTCAGCACGCGCAGCGACGAGCCGGCAGACAACAGGCTCGCGTACGTGGATCAAGCGGTATTTCGCACGATGCGAGCGGTTCACGACACCCTGACGCAGGTCACCTGGATATATGACCGTGCCGTCGATGTCGACGGGTTGCGGCGTTTTCACCGCAATCTCGGATCCGGGTTGTTGGGACGCAGGATCGAACGGTCTTCGTTGCCGTTCGCGCGTGATCGCTGGGTCAAGGCTGCGGCGTCCGAGGACATTGATATCGCCGCAGCGCCGCGGCGGCGCGCCGAGGTAAGCGCATGGGCCGATGAGCGGGCGCGCCTACCCGTTGATCCGGAGTGGGGACCCGGCTGGCATCTCGGGGTGCTTCCGCTCGAAGACGGCGGGGCCGCGGTAAGTCTGGTGGTTTCGCATACGATCGTCGACGGGGTCGGGTTGGGCCAGGCGATAGCCGATGCTGCCGAGGGCAGGACGCGCAATCTGGGCTATCCGCCTGCGCGGTCGCGCACCCTCAGGCGGGCGTTGCGTGAGGATCTACAGCAAACGGTCAAAGACCTGCCCGACGTAGGGCAGGCGTTGGTCGCCACAGCTCGAAAGGCCTGGCCCGATCGCAAACAATTCACTTCATCGATGAAAGCGGCTCCACCGCCCCCGAGAACGGCCGGCAACGATCAGGCGGTAGAGGTGCCGACCCTGACCGCATATGTCGACCTGGCGGAATGGGATGTTCGCGCGAAAAGTCTCGGCGCAAGCAGTAACTCGCTTGTGGCAGGAGTCGCGTGCAGACTCGCGGTGAGGGTGGGGCGTGTTCACGACGACGGAACAGTCACCCTACGATTTCCGGTGACGCTACGGACCGAAGACGATACCCGTGGTAATGCGCTCACGGTGGTCGACGTCACGGTTGACCCGACGCACGCGGCGACGGACCTCGGGGAAATCCACGCCAAGATCACCCAAGCAATCCTCGCAGCGGTGAAGAACCCCGACGAATTCTTGTCGACATTCCCGCTGGCGGCAATGATACCGAGGTGGGTGAACAGGAGGATTGCGGGGATGGCGGCGGGTGGTGCCAGCCTTCCGGTTACCGTCTCCAATCTGGGTGACCTGCCCCCGGCGGCGAACCGGCCCGACGGCACCGATGCCGACTACGTGGACATGAGAGGCCTCGAGCCCGATATCAAGAAAAGCACACTCGAGCACATAGGTGGACAACTGTTTGTGGGTTCCGGCCGCGGCCGCGGGAAGATCTTCATCAGGATCTCCGCATATCTTGTGGGCCAGCCAAACACCAAAAGTGAGCTGCGAGAGATCATATCGCGCACCTTTGCCGAATTCGATTTGAATGCAGAGATCGATTGCTAACCTCGGTTTCCGCGGGGCTTCGCTGAGGCGCAGCACGGCGCACCGCGCCGCCTCTTGGCGAACTGTCGCGCGTCGAGGCGCTTTACGTAGCTGCGCGACCGCCTTCGGGCCCGCCCCCGCCCGCTTGACCCGCGAACCTTCCCGGCATATCGTCCTAGTTCAGACAAGATTCGAGAGGTGCCATGGGTATCCGAAGAAAAGTAATAGAGTTCAAGCCAGCCTTGAATGTGTTGACTGCTTGTGCATATCCGTTGTTTCGACTTCGGTTTTTAATGGCTACCCTTAGCGACTGGAGAGGTAAGCGACGCGATCCGACGCAGGAGCCTGCGCCTCCGGCTAAACTTCGATGGCGGATCCAGACGAATAGGGACCGAAGCGGATACCTCGAAGCAGGAAAAACAATTGCGCAAAACATTCAGGACTTGTGCAGGGTCGCGGGTCGCGATTTTGACTCTTTTACGGATATTTTAGATTTTGGAAGTGGTTGCGGTCGGGTCATACAAAATTTTCGGGATAAATCATGCACTTTGTATGCGACAGATATTGATTCGGATTTGGTGCATTGGGGCAAGAACAACCTGCCCGGTATTCATTGGAGTGTGAACAATTATCAACCTCCATTGCCATTCAATGACAACGCGTTTGATTTGATTTATGGTATATCGGTTTTTTCTCACCTGGGCGAGGAGCTTCAGCACGTATGGCTTCGCGAGCTTCAACGCGTCGCGCGACCCGGAGCGATTCTCATTTTATCGGTCCAGGGCGAATACGCTATGAGATGGTTTCGCGAGGACCGTTCCTATTCGGAGGAAATTGATGAGCGCGGATTTATGTTCATTACCTTTTCAAAAGGGAGGTTTAAGCTCGATGGATTCCCTGACTTCTATCAGGCCGCCTTCCACACGAAAAAGTACGTATATAATGAGTGGTCGGCCTATTTCGACATAGTGGATTATATTGAACGTGGGCTCGATCCCCAAGATGCTGTGGTCCTACGAAAGCCTGCAAATCTCGCATAGTCGGGTTGCTAGAATTCTTTCTGAGCGTCATGGTAGGTCGAATTTCTTCAATCCGACCGAGTCGGCGCAAGTACGCCATCGGCGCCTGCTACCAACTCTGGCACCTCGAGAAGGCCTTTCGGATGTCCGAGCACGACCTGAAGGGCCGCCCAATCTAACAACACTTGCACGAATCATCGAAGCCAGCTGATCATCGTGGGCGCCGCGATGGCTGTCAGCCACTCACACGCCATTGCCGTAGCGTCAAGATCCGCGCCAGCCGACAAATCCTCACCGTCGCGGCCCACCTCCGCAACACAATCGGCCAACTTCAGCGGCCAAACTTCAACGCTAGGGTTAGCCAACTCGGGCTACTCGAGGGAGCCGTCTCATGCGCCGCGAATGATCGCGAATACTTATCGAGCTTCGGTATATTAAAGTCGTAAAAACAAAGGCCTGCCATTCATCCTTTGTTGTTCTGTTCACGCGGACGGGTCCGGTCAAGCCTACCCAGACCGGTGATCTCGAGACTGATTGACTTCCGTTGTCCGGCAGCGCCAAGCATGAAAAGGATATCGCCGATTGGTGCGCCCAACCAAAATCGCCAAAACCGGCCGCGGAAGAACTTCCAAACATAGCTACCGTCGCCCGCCAACCAATACGCTGCGATCCAGAGCAAGTAGTATGTCACGCGCTTCCATCGCGCAACGGTCATCTCGAGATTCATCTCCATGATTTCGAGGCCCCAGGCCCGGTATCGCCATTCAAGCTCGTACTGGTTCTGAAACTCAAAGAACGATCGCATTTCGGCATTAGTGACAAGGTATTCGTCGAAGACAAGAATGGATCCTTCGACAAAGCGGTCCTTGCACGTTTCTAGCGCGTGCAGACAACTCTCATACGTATCCAAATCCATGTGGAAAAGCCTGATCGGGGCGGCCGGTCTGTCGGCCAAAAATGGGGCCAACGTCTCATAGGTGCTCCCCCTGATGAATTGCACCTTGCGACCGAGCGCCGCAGGTAACCCGTCCTGCAGGCTCACACCCGTATCTAGCATGGAACGTTGCGCGAGCGGTTCTGATAGTGAAAAGGTTCCCCGCTTGATGAGGATCTGGTCGTCGATTTGCCAGTCTTCAACCAGGCCCTCAAAGGTGTCGAAGCCGTATACCTGGCGGCCAGAAGCATCAGATATCAGCCTCGTCGACCAGCCGAGCCAGACGCCTAGATCAAGCAGTAGTTCGTCGGAATTCTGGCGGCTCGGTCTGGCCAGTCGCGCCGCTTCCCACAATAGCGTGTGGCCGCGAATCTTGCATCGCCGAATGTCTTCGAGCGTGCGGCCCATAAACGCGCGATACGCGTCGTCATATATTGTGGTGTCGCGAGCATATAAGTTCGGAATGTAGCGGTCGCGATCGCGATAAGCAAGGCGCGCACAGAGAAGTAGCAGTAGAAATACGCCAAACGCGACGAGTAGCACCGGTTCGAAATAACATGCCGTAGCCAGAAGGAGCGCGATGCCAACAAGAATCGCTTTCCAAAATTTATGAAGGTTCGTCCGATCCACTTGTGGACTTTCCACTGTCGGACTATCGACTAAGCTCACCGGTTCACCTCCAGGTTCTCGGCTGGACTCGGCCCTATTGGGTCGGCAAGGCGCCTGAGCCTGCAGACGCTGAAACGCCGATTTGACGCGGCCCCACAATCCTGCGGACCTCTGCTTTGCACGAAAGTCATGGGCGATGTCCGGGTTCCCACCTCAAACACGACAACCGTTGGGCCGCCTTCCGTCAGCTCCTTGACAGCCCAAAGAGCCAGACGCTCCCGAGCCGACGATGAAGTAATGATTCGTCAACATACCCAACCTGTTGAACAGGTGTGTGATAATTCCCCGACTCGAAGAACACGTCCTCTTCCAAGGTTGGTGACCTTTGCGCCACGCCGACAGCGTCAGCCCTATCGACAGCATCAGCCCTATCGAAGGACTGCAAGGTCAGCGCTCGGTACAGTCGGGATTTCGCCCGGACATCGAAGGCTTGCGCGCTGTGGCCGTGGTGGCCGTTGTCCTCTTTCACGCTGAGGTGCCCGGTGTGGGTGGCGGGTTCGTCGGCGTGGACGTGTTC
>NZ_JBKQQD010000441.1:0-2688 GCF_052144515.1 Mycobacterium sp.
CGCTTTGCACGACCCGGTCGGCCGTGGTGGTGCGCGGCGCAATGGTGCGGGTGCGCTCGGAGGTCACGGCCGACCCCCGGCCAAGCTTGTCCCCCGAACGCAACTGACGCAGCACGGGCCATTCCAGGAAAACTCTCGGGATCGCCATTCCCTCAGCCTAGTGCGTCACGCCGAAACCTCGCCCGGTCAGCGCACCACGATCGTGTGCTCGCCGCGGGGCACCAGCGCCCCGATGACGGGCACGCCCGGGATTTCGCCGGCGATCAGCAGCCCGCCCGAGGTCTGCGCGTCGGCGAGCAACAGGGCTTCCTCCTCGCCGACCTTCGACAGGTCGACGTGCGGGGCCACCCAGTCGAGGTTTCGCCGCGAGCCGCCGCTGAGGTAGCCGGCCGCCAGCGCCGCGCGTGCGCCCTCCAGATAGGGCACCGCCGCCGAGTCGATCACCGCCGTTACGCCGCTGGCGCGGGCCAGCTTGTACAAATGTCCGAGCAGGCCGAAACCGGTTACATCGGTTGCGCATTCGATGCCCGCCGCCAACGCGGCTGCGGCGGCTCCGGCGTTGAGGGTGGTCATCACGGCGACCGCCTCCTCAAAGCGCTCCCCAGTGGCCTTGTGCCTGTTGTTCAGCACACCGATCCCGAGCGGCTTGGTCAGCGACAGCGGCGTGCCAGGCTTCCCGGCGTCGTTGCGCAGCAACCGGTTTGGGTCGCCGATCCCGGTGACCGCCAGTCCGTATTTGGGCTCCGGGTCGTCGACGCTGTGTCCGCCCGCGAGATGGCAACCGGCGAGGTCGCATACGTCCAGTCCGCCGCGCAGCGTCTCGGTCGCCAGCTCGAACGGCAGCACATCGCGCGGCCAGCCGAGCAGATTCACCGCGACCACCGGGCGCCCGCCCATCGCGTACACGTCGGACAGCGCGTTGGTGGCCACGATTCGGCCCCAGTCGTAGGCGTCGTCCACCACCGGCGCAAAGAAGTCCGTCGTCGCGATCAGCGCGATGTCGCCATCGATGCGCACCACCGCCGCGTCGTCGCCGCTGTCCAGCCCGACCAGCAACTCGCCGAGCGGGTCGCGCGGCGCGGCGCATAACTTAGGGCCCAACCCGCGAAGCACGTCCTCCAGCTCACCGGGCGGAATCTTGCACGCACAACCGCCGCCGTGGGCGTATTGGGTCAGTCGGTACGTCACACCGTCCATGGTGCCGGCCGTGTGAAGGCTGCGACAATTGGCGTCATGGTCCAGGGAGGCGTTTCCGGTCTGGTGACCGGCGCGGTCTTCAAAACCGTCGAACGGCAGACGCTGCCGCTGGCGGGTTCGATTCCCGTCCGCCTCCGCCATGCTCCTTCGGACCCGGCATGAGTGATCCGCGCCGGCGAGTGCCCGGCACCGACGTCCTACTCGCCGATCCGCGCCTGGTCGAGGCGCAGCGGGTGCTGGGCCGCGCCCTGGTGAAGTCCGTGATCGCCGCCGCCCAGCAGCGCGCCCGCGCCGGGGAGATCGAGCCCGAGCGCGTCGCCGAGCACGCGGTCGCCGCCCTTCCCGCCACCGCGTCGAGCCTTCGGCCCGTCGTCAACGCCACCGGCGTGCTGGTACACACCAACCTGGGCCGGGCACCGCTGTCGCGGGCCGCTGTGGACGCGGTGGTCGCCGCGGCCGGCACCACGGACGTCGAGTTCGACCTCGCAACGGGCAGGCGCGCCCGCCGCGGCCGGGGCGCACTGGCCGCGCTGGCCCGGGCAGTGCCCGCCGCGGGCGATGTGCACGTCGTCAACAACAACGCCGCCGCGCTGCTGTTGGCCGCCCTCACGCTGGCTCCGGGCAAGGAAATCGTGCTCAGCCGCGGCGAACTCGTCGAAATCGGTGACGGCTTCCGCATCCCGGAACTGCTGGCGTCCACCGGATCGCGGTTGCGCGAAGTCGGCACCACCAACCGCACCGGCCTGCGCGACTACGCCGAGGCGATCGGCCCCGAGACCGGCTTCGTGCTGAAGGTGCACCCATCCAACTTCGCCGTCAGCGGGTTCACGTCGACGGTCAACATCACGGAATTGGCGCCGGAATTGACGAAGCTGGGCGTTCCCCTGGTGGTCGACATCGGCTCCGGGCTGTTGACCCCACATCCGGTGCTGCCCGACGAGCCGGACGCGACTTCGACGCTGCGCGACGGCGCGGACCTGGTGACCGCCAGCGGCGACAAGCTTCTCGGCGGCCCGCAGGCCGGCCTGCTCTTCGGCCGCCCGGAGCTCATCGAGCGGCTGCGGCGGCATCCGGCGGCGCGCGCCCTGCGGGTGGACAAGCTGACGCTGGCCGCGCTGGAAGCGACCCTACTGGGTCCGCCGCCGCCGGTGGCGCAGGCTTTGGCGGCCGACGTGGCGCAACTGCGCGCCCGCGCCGAGTCGCTCGCCGCCGCGCTGCCCGAGAACCTGGGGGCCGACGCGGTCGACTGCGATGCGGCCGTCGGCGGCGGCGGGGCGCCGGGCGTCAAACTGCCCAGCGCCGCGGTCAGCCTGCCCGAGTCCTACGCCGCCGCGCTGCGCGCCGGCAGCCCGCCCGTCGTCGGTCGCCTGGAGGCCGGGCGGTGCCTCCTCGACCTGCGCACTGTGGCCCCCGAGGACGACGAGCTGCTGGCGGCGGCGGTGCGGGCGTGTTCGTCCTAGCCACTGCCGGGCACGTCGACCACGGCAAGTC
>NZ_JBKQQD010000442.1:0-4295 GCF_052144515.1 Mycobacterium sp.
GCGCGGTGACGATGACCAACGTGTTGGCGGCGAAGTTCGTCGGATTGCCGTCCACCAGTCCGGCCCTGACGACCGTGTCCATCTGCGCGGTATCCGCGGATGCGAAGACGTCGGCCGTCGCGCCCTGAGTCAACTGAGTCGCCAGCTCGGAGGAGCCCATGAATTCGAAATTGATGTCACTGCCGGGATTGTCGGTCTTGAATTGCTGACCGATCTTGGTGAACGAGGGCTTCAACGAGGCCGCGGCGTACACCGCGATCGTTCCGGAGGCCTGCGGGGAAGAAGACGACGCCGTCGGCGCCGACGAAGGCGATTTCGAACTGCACCCGAAAGTACCCGCCAGCAAGCCGACCACCAGCATCGTCCGTACCAAACCGGCCAGCACCCCGATCCGACGCATGGGTCAAACCCTAGCCCGACGTCATGGCGGAATAGTTACGAAAAACATCCGCGCGTCGTGGCGATTAAGATTTCCTTAAATAGCTACTGTCCAGTAACATCGATCCCGATCGATGCCACAAACATGCTGAGATCCCAGGCAACTAGAACCAGGTTCGTGCGCCGAGCGTGAAGCAAAAGCGCTGGTGAACTGCCAGGGTCTGGGTACTAGGTGAACACGAGGTTGAACACGAGGAGGTCATGGCAGTGGAGGTGCTGGTCACCGGCGGCGACACCGATCTGGGACGCGTGGTAGCCGAGGGCTTCCGCGATGACGGTCACAAAGTAACCCTGGTAGGTGCCCGTCGCGCCGACCTCGAGGTCGTCGCCAAGGAACTCGACGTGGACGCGATCGTCTGCGACACCAACGACCCGGCCAGCCTCACAGAAGTTCGCGGGCTGTTCCCCCACCACCTGGACACCATCGTCAACGTGCCGTCGCCGAGCTTCGACGCCGGTGACCCCCGCACCTACTCGCTATCCGACACCGCCAACGCATGGCGGAACACGCTGGACGCGACGGTGCTGTCGGCGGTGCTGACGGTCCAGGCCCTCGGTGATTACCTGCGGTCCGGTGGCTCGATCATCAGCGTGATGGCCGAAAACCCGCCCGCGGGCAGCGTCGACGCCGCCATCAAGGCGGCCCTGTCGAACTGGGTCGCCGGGCAAGCGGCCGTGTACGGGACTCGCGGCATCACGGTCAATGCCGTCGCCTGCGGGCGCAGCGTCCAGGCGGGCTACGACGGCCTGTCCCGCACACCGCCGTCCGTCGCGGCTGAGATCGCCCGACTGGCGCTGTTCCTCACCACCCCTGCGGCCCGCCACATCACCGGCCAGACGCTGCACGTCAGCCACGGCGCGCTGGCTCAGTTCGCCTGAGCCTCTTCCGCTTTCGGAGCCGAAGGTACGGTAGACACCGTGGCTATTCGGCTGGGATTCCAGATCCCCAACTTCTCCTACGGTACCGGTGTGGAAAAGCTTTTCCCGACGGTGATCGCCCAGGCCCAAGAGGCCGAGGCAGCGGGCTACGACTCGCTCTTCGTGATGGACCACTTTTATCAACTGCCGATGTTGGGAACGCCCGACCAGCCGATGCTGGAGGCCTACACCGCCCTGGGCGCGCTGGCGACCGCCACCGAGCGTCTGCAGCTGGGCACGCTGGTGACCGGCAACACCTACCGCAACCCGGCGCTGCTGGGCAAGGTCATAACCACGCTCGACGTGGTGAGCGGCGGTAGGGCGATCCTCGGTATCGGGGCCGGCTGGTACGAGCTCGAACACCAACAGCTCGGTTTCGAGTTCGGCACCTTCACCGACCGGTTCAACCGGCTGGAAGAGGCGCTGCAGATCCTCGACCCGATGATCAGAGGCGAGCGGCCCACGTTCTCCGGGGATTGGTACACCACCGAATCGGCGATGGCCGAGCCGCGCTACCGCGACCGCGTCCCGATCCTGATCGGCGGCGGCGGCGAGAAGAAGACCTTCGCGATCGCCGCCCGCTGCGCGGACCATCTCAACATCATCGCGGCGTTCGACGAGCTGCCGCGCAAGATGGACGCCGTCGCCGCCCGGTGCGAGGAGGCCGGCCGAGACCCGGCGACGCTAGAGACGAGTTTGATGCTGACCGTGATCGTCGACGAGAACCTCGATCCCGCCCGGCTTCCCGAGAACGTTAACAGGCGCATGGTGGCCGGCAGCCCGGCACAGGTCGCCGACCAGGTGCGGGATAAGGTACTTGACGTCGGTGTCGGCGGGGTGATCGTCAACCTGCCTAATGGCCACACGCCCGGTGTGATCACCACCGTCGCGGAGGCCTTGCGCCCGTTACTCGGTGTATAGGGGTGTAACGCAGGCCTGTCCGCACCCTCCCTTGTGGTTGATTACACACGCTTGCGGCTTGGGGTTGCCGACTGCGTTTGACTAGGCTGGAAAGGGTTACTAGCTAACTGCATTTCGCGCGTCGAGGAGATCCCGTCAGGAGCAGCCGAATATGAGCCCCCAGCCAGAAGTCACAGCTGAAGCAACGCGTCGTCACCGCGTGGTCATCATCGGTTCGGGGTTCGGCGGACTCAACGCGGCAAAGAAGCTCAAGCGGGCCGACGTCGACATCAAACTGATCGCCCGGACCACCCATCACCTGTTCCAGCCGTTGCTGTACCAGGTGGCCACCGGGATTTTGTCGGAGGGCGAGATCGCCCCGGCCACCCGCGTGGTCCTGCGCCGGCAGCGCAACGTCGAAGTGCTGCTGGGCAACGTCACCCACATCGACCTCGCCAACCAGCGCGTCGTCTCCGAACTGCTCGGCCACAGTTACGACACCCCCTACGACACCCTGATCGTCGCGGCCGGAGCGGGGCAGTCCTACTTCGGCAACGATCACTTCGCCGAATTTGCGCCCGGCATGAAGTCCATCGACGATGCGCTCGAATTGCGCGGCCGGATTTTGAGCGCGTTCGAGCAGGCCGAACGGTCCAGCGATCCGGAGCGGCGCGAGCGGCTGCTGACGTTCACCGTGGTTGGAGCCGGCCCCACCGGTGTCGAGATGGCCGGGCAGATCGCCGAGTTGGCCGGACACACCTTGAAAGGCGCCTTCCGGCGTATCGACTCGACCAGGGCGCGGGTGATCCTGCTCGACGCCGCCCCGGCGGTACTGCCGTCGATGGGCGAAAAACTCGGCCAGCGGGCGGCCGCGCGGCTAGAAAAGATGGGCGTGGAGATCCAGCTGGGTGCGATGGTCACCGACGTCGACCGCACCGGCATCACGGTCAAGGACTCCGACGGCTCCGAGCGGCGCATCGAATCGGCCTGCAAGGTGTGGTCCGCCGGAGTCCAGGCCAGCCGATTGGGCCGCGACCTCGCCGAACAGTCCGCGGTGGAGCTGGACAAGGCCGGCCGGGTCCAGGTGCAGCCGGACCTGTCGATCCCGGGATACCCGAACGTGTTCGTCGTCGGTGACCTGGCCGCCGTCGAGGGTGTGCCGGGGGTGGCGCAGGGCGCCATTCAGGGTGCCAAGTACGTCGCCAACACCGTCAAGGCCGAACTGGCCGGCGCCAATCCCGCCGAACGCGAACCGTTCCAATACTTCGACAAGGGCTCCATGGCGACGGTGTCGAGGTTTTCCGCATTGGCCAAGATCGGTCCGCTGGAATTCAGCGGCTTCATTGCCTGGCTGGCCTGGCTGGTGCTGCACTTGGTCTACCTCGTCGGTTTCAAGACCAAGGTCAGCACGCTGCTGTCCTGGACGGTGACGTTCCTGAGCACGCACCGCGGCCAGCTCGCCATCACCGAACAGCAGGCGTTTGCCCGAACGCGGCTCGAGCAGCTTGCCGAACTGGCCGCCGAGGCGCGAGATACGACGGTAACCAGGGCGGCCAGCTAACCCGTTTCGAGGTTCTGCAGTCGTACCTGGCCCCGTGCCACCATCCGGTCGCTGTCGTCGGTGATCGTCACCAGCCACAGCTGCTGGCGTCGGCCGCGGTGAATCGGCTCGGCGGTCCCGTAGACCATCCCCGAGCTGATGGACCGCAGAAAATCGGTGTTGTTGTTGACGCCGACCACATTGCCGCCGCCGCGGGTGGCGAGCCAGGTGAAGGCCGCCACGCTGGCCATGCTCTCGATCATCGAGCAGTAGACGCCGCCGTGCACCAGGCCCATCGGCTGCAGAAGCTTGGGCTGGACCTCCAGCTGCGCACGGGCGCCGTCGGGGGTGAGTTCGGTGAACTGCAGCCCCAACTCCTCGTCAAACGGCGCGGTGAAATGTGACGGGCTGGGCGCCTCTTGCGAGTCCGGCGGTTGCACGTCCCTGTGTTTACACCATCACGCGGTAGAAACGGGCGAGCCCCGTGCTGCACGGCACG
>NZ_JBKQQD010000443.1:0-4011 GCF_052144515.1 Mycobacterium sp.
GAAGCGGGCGATGGCCCGCCAAGCCGAGGCTGAGCGGGAGAAGCGCGCGAAGATCATTGCCGCCGAAGGTGAATCGATGGCTGCTGCCGCACTCGGTGATGCCTCGGACACCATGATGGCCCACCCCTTAGCCCTGCAGCTGCGCAATCTGCAGACTTTGGTCGAGTTGGGGGTGGACAAAAACACCACGGTGGTGTTCCCGGCGCCGCTGATGAGCGCGATCGGCGACGTTGGTGCTTTCTTCGCCCGCGAGACCGCAGCCGCCTCGGCGATATCGGAACTCAACAATTCCGTCCACCCGCGATGAGCACCAGTGATCCGCGACGACCATTGACGCGACGCACTGGGCCTTACGGTTTGCACCGAACATCACCACACGCGACCTGGCGTACGTGCAAGTGGCCTCGCGCTGCCATTCCCGTGAAGGCCAACCGGGGTGCAAGTGAACCGTATGACGTCGTTGCGTTGCTGCCAGCGACGGGCTGGAACTATTGCAGCGATTTCGTAAGCGGTGGCCCATCTGGCCCACGGCAATCGCCACGTTTGGCAACACGTCGTCCTCGCCGATAGCGCCGAAGGCCAGTTCGGGTTGGAACGGCACGCCGAGTTTGCGCACGACGAGGACGTCGAGTGGTGCCTGTAGCGCTTTGGCGCCCTCGAAGGCTACCGGGACTCCGCCTCGGGGCAGACCGGGCACGACTACATCTTGACCGCCCAAAAAGTCCATGCGCGACGCCAATTGCCGTCCGGCGTAGGCGCGATCATTGAACTGCTCATGTGCCGAGTCTGGGTTCTGTTACGGCCCGCCGGCATGGCCAGAGACCAACCGACGAAGTTCCCGAAAAGCGTTACGCATCATGACGATTGACCCCCGAATCTAGGGTTGTTGGCCATACCGAGGCAAAAGGACCGTCTGCTTTTACCAGCCACCGGAGGCGTTCTGATCGCATGCCATCCCTCTCCACTGTTGGGCTTGTGCCTGCTGTTCGCCAACCGTATGAAGGGCGAACGTGGCGCCCCGAGAGTCGTTAGCCCCCCCGATGTGGGTCTTAAGTCCCCGTCACCTACGGCCTGGACTTAGTCGCAGCGGCGGCTGCAGCTGCGGCCGTGCGTTGCTGCGCGCGACGTAGCCTTTCAAGTTCCTGTGCGATCCGTGGGCTGACAACCACCGGGTAGGACCAGTCGGTAGCTTCCAACGAACGAAGCTGAGGCGGAAGGTGATCGACCTGCTGGCGTGCCCAGCTTCGCGACGCCGGCAAGCCGTGATCGTATTGCGGAAGGCGCCGGCCGTGCTTCATGACAGGAACCAGCAGCGGCTCGCCGTCGAGCTCTTCGTCGGGCTGGCCGATCGTGTCGCCGGCGAAGACCCCGTGATCGAGTCGGCGTACTACCTGCTTGCGGCCCGGATAGATCACCTTGCCGCTGGAGAATTTGGTCCGCCCGGTCCCTTCGTACTCCACCAGTTTGTATGCCATGTCGAGCGCAGGTGCGTCTTGGGCCACAGCGAGTTTGGTTCCCACGGCGAACGCATCGATGGGGCAGCCATCATCCATCAGCGCCGCGATTCGGTATTCGTCGAGACCGGACGAAGCGAAGATTTCGACCTGGTTCAAACCCGCCGCGTCGAGCTTTGCGCGTGCCGCCTTCGACAGCGCACTCAGATCCCCGGAATCGAGCCGGATCGCTGCCACGTCGAGGTGTTCCCGATGTTTGGCGAGTTCGATGACATGATCGACACCGCGCAGGGTGTCGTACGTATCGACGAGCAAGGTTGTGCCCGGATAGAGGCGGGCGAATGCCGTAAATGCGTCGAGCTCGTCGTCGAAGGCTTGAATGAAGCTGTGAGCCATCGTGCCGAACGCGGGGATGCCGTATTCGCGGGCCGCAAGCAGGTTCGATGTGCCCGCTATGCCGGCGAGGTAGCTGGCCCGCGCGACCTTGAGCGCCGCGTCGGTGCCGTGTGCGCGCCGCGCTCCGAAATCCACCACCATTCGTCCGCGGGCGACTTCGACCACACGGGCAGCCTTGCTCGCGATTACGCTTTGCAGATGAATCTGGTTCACCACGAAGGTCTCGGCGAGTTGGGCTTCCAGAATCGGGGCGATCACCTGCACGATCGGCTCGTTGGGAAAGACGACAGTCCCTTCCGGCACCGCCCACACGTCTCCGGTGAAGCGAACTGCCGAGAGCGACTGCAGAAATTCCTCGGTAAACAGCCGCAATTCGCGCAAGTAGTCAATGTCCTCTGGATGGAATTGAAACGTTTCGAGGAAGCCGAGGACATCTGACAGGCCGGCAGCCATCACGTAGGACCTACCCTGGGGGAGCTTGCGGAACAAGGTCTCGAACACCGCTGTTCCCGACATGTGTTCAGCCATATAGGCCTGCGCCATCGTGACCTCGTAAAGGTCGGTGAACAGCGCAGGAAAGTATCGGGGAGTCATGGCGACTATTATCGGTTGTCTCTCGTTTCGCCACGCCCGCATCCGTGTGGACCCCGGGGCGGTACCCCGGGCCGGCGAGCACATGGATCAGGTCCGCAACGGCAACCGGTGGCGGGTGGCCGGGGTTGACCCCGCCACCAACTGCCTGGCCGTCGAACGAATCACCGACAAAGCTCGCGTCGTGTTCGAGGCCGACTACCTGCGCGAGCATGTCAGTCTCGAGTATGCCGCCACCGTGGCTTCTCAGCAAGGCGTCACCGCCGACACCTGTCACGCGGTCCTAAGTGAATCTGCTTCCCGCGCGGCGGCTTACGTCGCGATGACCCGCGGCCGCGACCACAACCACGCCTACATCTACACCCGTGAGGCCGGGGAAGCCGACCACGAACACCGCCACCTGCTCGCCGACGGCGAGGTCCACCAGATGCGCCGCGGCACCAAACACGCTGCGGCCCACTACTTGCGGATGATCCTGGACAATGACGACCGCCAGATCACCCTGCACGCCCAGGCCGAACGCACCCCACGCCACCAGCTGCCCGAGGTTGTCGCACACCTATTAGCGCGCAACGAACAACGCCGCAGCACCCGCCGCGAAACCTGGCGCCACCACAGCGCACAAGAAAGCGCCCGGCACGCCGCCTACCACCGCATCACCCAAACCCAGGAGAACGCCGCCGAACGCAGTCACCAACGCAGTCGCGGCATCGACGGGGATGATTACGAGCTCGAATTGTGAAGCCCTCCCACGGTGCCCTGTCGCGGTTTGCGCTAAACGATGGTTGGCCTCAACAAACCATCGATGGTCCGCCCCGACTCGCCATCAGCCGGCAGCTCGCTGCGCAAGGTTTGCAGCGTCGAGGATGAGCATGGTGTGGCTTTCCGACTGGATCCAGCCACGGTCGGCGAAAGTGCTGAGCGCCTGGTTCGTCGCCTCCCGGGACGCGCCAACCAGCTGAGCGATCTCGTCTTGCGTCAGGTCGTGGGCCACTCGCAGCGCGTCGCCTTCACGGGTGCCGAACTGTTGTGCCAGCAGCAGCAGTTGCTTGGCGACCCGTCCGGGGACGTCGGTGCAGATCTGTTCAGTCAGTTTGTTGTTGGTGCGGCGCAGCCTGCGGGCCAGTACCCGTAGCAGCTGTTCGGCAACCTCGGGGCGATCGGCCATCCATCCGCGTAGCGTGTCGCGGTCCAAAGACACCGCGCGCACCTCGGTGAGGGTGGTTGCGCTGGCGGCGCGCGGGCCGTCGTCGAAGATCGAGAGCTCGCCGAACATCTCCGGCGGGCCCATGATCGCCAGCAGGTGCTCGCGGCCGTCCGGTGAGCGGTGGCCGATCTTGACCTTCCCGGAAATGATGATGTACAGCCGGTCTGCGGGTTCTCCTTGAGCGAATACGGTCCACCGGCGCGTGAAGTCGACGGGCTGCAGTTGTTTGGTTATCGCAGCCACGGCGCTGTCGAATCCCTGAGACATTCCGGCCTTGGTAACGGTCGCGTCCACACAGCCTCCTATAGGGGTGTTGGGCAGCGTCAGGACGACAGTGCGGCGTTGCGGTAGTGGGGTCCTAAT
>NZ_JBKQQD010000444.1:0-10250 GCF_052144515.1 Mycobacterium sp.
GCCGAATACGACCGCATATTCGTGCGGGAAATCCCCACGCTGCTCGCCTCAGTCGGTCTGCAGGTGATCCGCACGCACAAGAAGTGAGAAAACGCATGCTTCCGCCGCCTGTGCAACGGGTTCAGCATCTGGAAGCGACTGGGCTTCGCTGCCCGCGACGTGGCCTGGCCCGGCAGCGACAGAACTGGCCGCGCCGCTCGGTCCCGGGGGCGTACCCTTCTGGCTACCGAACAGCAAAGGAGCAGCATGACTGAGGCGCCGCTCAAGCCCGACATCGGCCGGTTCGGCGTGTTCCGCAGGCAGGCGATGGGCCTGGTGGGGCCGGAACAGGCGGTCCAGATCGAGAAGCTGGGCTATCGCGAAGTGTGGGCGGGTGGATCGCCGGCCGCCGGGCTGGAGTTCGTTGAACCTATCCTGGCGGCAACCGAATCGCTCACCGTGGCAACCGGAATCGTCAACATCTGGACGGCGGCCGCCGCGACTGTCGCCGAGTCGTTTCACCGCATCGAGCGGGCATACCCGGGCCGATTCCTGCTTGGCATCGGCGTCGGGCATCCGGAGCACATCAATGAATACCGGAAACCCTATGACGCCCTCGTCGAGTACCTCGACGAACTGGACTCCTACGGGGTGCCGGCCAGCCGTCGGATGCTTGCGGCGCTGGGTCCGCGGGTATTGACGTTGGCGGCCGAGCGCAGCGCGGGTGCCCACCCCTACCTGACCACCCCGGCGCACACCGCGCAGGCCCGCGAACTTATCGGGCCGTCGGCGTTGCTGGCGCCCGAGCACAAGGTGGTACCCACCACCGACGCCGCCGAGGCCCGTGCGATCGGCCGTAAGGCGTTGGACGTCTATTTCGATCTGCGTAACTGGGTCAACAACTGGAAGCGACTGGGGTTCAACGACTCTGACGTTGCCCGGCCGGGCAGCGACAGGCTGATCGACGCCCTGGTGGCGTACGGGCCCCCCGAGAAGATCGCGCAGCAACTCACCGAACACCTCGACGCCGGCGCCGACCATGTCGCGATCCAGGTGCTCACCCCATCCGAAGAGCTGGTGCCGGCGCTGAGCGAGTTGGCCGGGCCCTTGGGGTTGTGAAGTTAGCGGGAAAGTAGTCTGACGTTTTACCGCAATCGCGCTGAATCCAAAGTGGCGCAGCTAGTTTCAGTGATTCGAACCGTCCCTGGGACGGCACCTGAAAGTCCTTCGGCGAGAACGTGAATCACCGAGATCACGCTGTCCGGGTCGTCTGTCCAATCCACGCGCTCACCCGGCCGCCGACTCGTCGAGAGCCGCGGCGAGCAAGTCAGCCAGAAGACCCGGCTTGTCCATCGGTACGGAACGAATCAACCCCGACTCGACCAGCGCCGCCGCTCGCTCGTCAGCGGGAGCACCGGCCAGCGCGCCGCCGAACACATCAGCGGTGCGTCCAGAACCGGCGATGACCAAGACCGGGCGGCCTGCTTCGACACTTCCTTGGACATCCGAGTACGCGATCTGCCCACCGTTGGCGAGTACTGTGATCGACGGCGCGGCCCCTGCGAGGACAGTCGCCGTCCGGGCGATCCACGGCGCCTCCGCGCCCCACTTCTTACCCGGCACGATGATGAAGTGCGTGTGGTTGGGTTCAAGCGCTGCCTCAATGTGACCGGGGGCCTGCTCCGGCCGTAGCTTCACCACCCCGGAGGCCGCCACACCCACGAGCGGAAATGTAGCCTGCGTCGCCGCACGGGCTTCGCCGAATAGACGCATCACACCGCTATTGGTGCCGCCGTCTACACCGACCGCCCGGCATTTCTCCATCACCGGCGCGATGCCAATCGCGAATACCGGACGGAGATCATCCATGACGGCCCCTTCTAGTCCAGCGGCTCCACCCACGACAACCACGGTCGGTCGCGGCGGGTGCAGTCCGAGCACGTCAAGCGCGGCCCGCAAGTCATTCGCCTCGGTGACGTGCACCGCGCGCGCGGAACCCGTATCGGTTAACTCCACCCGGAATTGAGGTGTCACCGACCTGCCTCGAGGAACCCAGCGAAGTGTTCCGCGGCCACATCGTCTGCCGCGGCCTGCCCCACCCGCCGTAGATCGCTGATGTGCTGAACCGAGTCCAGTCTCTGCACTTCTTCGGGGACCACATCGTCAAGGCCCAGGTCATTCAGGCCTCGGCGCGACAGTTCCGGGTTGTAGCGGACATAGCTGAAAAGCCGATTCTCCAACAGCCCCTCACCGTGTATCAGGTCCCCCACCTCCTGATCGATGGGTGCACCGTGTCGACAGCGGCCGAACACTCGACACAACAGGTCTTGCTCGTTGAGCGCGGCGTACATCAACGCAGCCGGAACAGAATTTGCGTTGAATAACAGATTCATGGCGCCCGGTTGCAAACGGTCATCAGCTTTGGGGCTCGTACCCGTACCCACCGAAACAAGCAGGAGATCGGATTCCGTTGCGGGCCAGCGCAACCGGTACTGATCGAGGGTCGCCATGAGGAATAGTTGGAAGGCGGGGTTGTTGTACATCGTCACCGCCCCATCGATGAATACGAAGTCGCGCTCTCCCAGCCTGACGACCTCCGGCGGAAAATAGGTTGGCGCAGCGGTACTGGCTCGCACCAGCTGCCATAGGGGAATGGCCAGGTTATTGTCTGCGCGGCCGGGGTCGTTGAAAAGCGCACTGGGGTTGTTGCTCAGCGGCCAGGGCGAATCCGTGGTCGCGTTTCGCACGACTATCAGGAGCAGCGTCTTCAGGTCCTCGCTGCCCAGCGTGGTCTCCTTGCCGAGGACGCCCTGCAACATTTCCTTGAGCCGCACGCTGCCATAACGGTAGTGGTAGCGACGCAGCAGCCAAGCGTGATCAAACATCTCCTGACACCGTGCCACATAGAGCTCCAAGATTTGCTCCACGCGCAGCCCCTTGGCTAGCCCAGCCGCAATCACCGCCCCAGTGCTGGTGCCGCCGATGTAGTCGAAATAGTCGCCCAGCACGAACTCGTCTTGGGCGCCGAGCTGTTCCGCCAGCATGGATTCAAGCCGCAGCAGCACCTCTAACGTGATCACGCCGCGAATGCCACCTCCGTCCAGGGCGAGCAGCTTCTTTGGTCCCGGCGAGCTCACGCGGTCCCGATAGGACATCTGACCTCCTGTCGTCGGTGCGACTGAACCCATCCAGGTTGCAATTGGATGATGTGGCGTCGCTGCTCGCACGTCAACGGGACCGGCCTCGGTCACGGTCGACAAGATCGGTGAGGTGGAACAACGGGCCTTGTGCGACTGGCATGGGCGAGCCGAATGGTGTCGCCCCGGAGAAGTCAGACCGCCCCGAGGTAACCCTGCTGCCGCCAGGCCTCGTACACGGCGATCGCCGCGGCGTTGGAAAGGTTCAGCGAGCGCCGGCCCGCCAGCATGGGAATGCGCACCTGCTGGGTGATGTGGGTGTCGGCCAGCATGGCCGCGTCCAGCCCGGAGGGTTCCGGCCCGAACATCAACACGTCGCCGGCCCGGTAGTCGACATCGGCGAACAACGTGGTCGCGTGCGCGGTGAACGCGACCACTCGCTCCGGCGACAACGCATCCCACGCGGCCCGCAGCGACGCATGGACGGTGACCGACGCCAGGTCGTGATAGTCGAGCCCGGCCCGTCGCAGCTTGGGTTCGGACAGATCGAAGCCCAGCGGCTCGACGAGATGCAATTCGCAGCCAGTGGCCGCCGCGGTCCTGATGGCGTTGCCCGTGTTGGGGGCGATGCGCGGAGAAACCAACATTAATTTGAACACAACACGGCATCCTCCCGGTATGCGTGTGTCTGGAAGGTCTTATCCCCTACTGGCTCTACCCCAACGGATTACGCGACTACTTCAAGGCCCTGGCCGACTCCCTACCCGATCACCTGACTGCACCGGTCATGAACCGCATGAGCTAAAGGAATGGACGGGGCTTCTTCGGCCCCGATACCCGCTTGTCTCGAATTTCTCCCCATCGCTTCAGCCTAAAGGGCTCCGCCAGCGGGTTGACGTTGGCCAAGACGAGCCGGATACCACGGTCCACGAGGAGCCGACGACGATCGGTGGCTCGGACGTCCGACCAGCACGTTAGTTAAAAGCCGTAGGTTTCGGTAGAAGTGATCCCTGGCGTGGAACAGCGGCCCGCATATCAGTTGATCGTGACCAAATGGCGATTTGCCGCACGCGTCGCCAATGCCCGTGACTTTGTTTGCTGAAGCTACCCGGCCCGGAACGGCAGTGGTGACTGTGACCGCGGGCTGTCATACTCGCAGGGTTGCCAGGCGTCGCACCGCTCGCGTCCATCCGCCTGGTACGGGCGGAATAAAGCAGGAAGTTCATGAGTCTCTCGTTTTTCCGAGCGCCAAACCTCAGCGCTGCGGCCGTTGGTGCGGCCAAGCCAGCGAGGGGGGTCCAGTGACCATGTTTGCCCGCCCGGCTGCTCCGGGCGCGGCGATTTCGCCCGGCGTCCCGAAAGTCCCCGCCGCGCCTTCACCCAACAACAAGCCCGCGAAACGCCCGCGGGCCTGGGCGCTGAGCAACTGGCCCGTAGGGTCGAAAGTCCTGGCGATCGTGCTGGTCCCCCTGGTGCTGGCGACGATTTTCGGCGGGTTGCGTGTCGAGGCCGCGATGGCCAACGCCAGCAGTCTGCGGCTGGCCGCCGCCCGCGCCGACGTGATACCGGCGATCACGAAATACATGTCGGCACTAGACGTCGCATTCCTGGCCAGCTCCACCGGACGCGACGTTGAGGGGGCCAGGAAGAACTACGAGGCACGCAAGTACGAGCTGCAAACGCGACTGGCGGACACCGACGTGATCCCCGATGTCCGGTCGGGGGCCAGCACCCTGCTCAACGGCGGCCAGGCGCTTTTGGACAAGGTGCTGGCCAACAGCATCAGTTTGCGGGACCGGGTGACCGCCTACGCGCCGATCCTGCTGACGGCCGAAGATGCGATCAACGCGTCGGTGCGCGTCGACAGCGAGCAGATCAGAGCCCAGGCGCAGGGTCTGAGCCGGGCGGTCGGGACCCGCGGCCAGATGACGATGCAGGAGATCCTGGTGACCCGCGGCGCCGACCTTGCCGAGCCGGAACTGCGCACCTCGATGATCACCCTGGCCGGCACCGATCCCTCGACGCTGTTCGGGATGAGCGAGGTGCTGGGCGTCAGTTCGCCCGAAGCCAAGGCGCTGCAGGAGCAGATGGTGACCCGGATGGCGATCATGTCGGATCCGGCCACTGCGCTCGTCGACAACTCCGACCTGCTGCAATCGATACGGACCACCGACGGCATCGCCGAACAGGTCATCAATGACGCCACCGCCTCGGTGACCAAATCGGTGCAATCCCAGGCCACCGCTCGGCGCGAAGCCGCGATGCGCGACACCGGGCTGATGCTGGCTGCCATCTTGATCGCGCTGGGCATCGTGCTGGTGGTGGCGCGTGCGCTGGTCCGGCCGCTGCGCGTGCTGCGCGACGGTGCACTGAAGGTTGCCCACACCGACCTCGAGGACGAGATCACCCGAATCCGGGCCGGCGGCGAGCCGGTCCCCACGCCGCTGGCGGTTTACACCACCGAGGAAATCGGCCAGGTAGCCCACGCCGTGGACGAACTACACGCCCAGGCCCTGCTGCTGGCCGGCGACGAGGCGCGGTTGCGGTTGCTGGTCAACGACATGTTCGAGACCATGTCGCGGCGCAGCCGTTCACTGGTTGACCAGCAGCTGTCGCTCATCGACCGGCTGGAGCGCAACGAGGAGGATCCCGAGCGCCTCGACAGCCTGTTCCGGCTGGATCACTTGGCGGCGCGTTTGCGCCGCAATAGCGCCAATCTGTTGGTGCTGGCGGGCGCGCAGCTCTCGCGTGATCAGCGCGAACCGGTCGCGCTGTCGACGGTGATCAGCGCCGCCGTGTCCGAGGTTGAGGACTATCGCCGGGTCCAAATCGCGGGCGTGCCCGACAGCACGGTGCTGGGTGCGGCCGTCGGCAGCATCATCCACCTGCTGGCCGAATTGATCGACAACGCGCTTCGCTATTCGCCCCCGACCACTCCGGTGTGGGTTTCCGCGGCACGCGGCGGCGACGGCGGGGTGCTGCTGTGGGTGTCCGACTCCGGCCTGGGCATGAACGACGGCGATCGGCGCATCGCCAACATGCGCCTGCAGTCGGGCGGCGAGGTCACTCCCGACGTGGTCCCTGAGACGGCCCGCCACATGGGCCTTTTCGTGGTCGGCCGGTTGGCCGTCCGGCACGGACTGCGGGTCGGGCTGCGCGGCCCGACACCCGACGAAGAGAGCACCGGCACCACCGCCGAGGTCTACCTTCCGCCGTCCGTCCTCGTGGAGGGCTTTGCAGCGGGCCCCGTAGCGGCCCCCACGGCGGCGCCGGCAGCGGTCCCGCGGGCACGCGTGCGGGTGGCCCCGCCGCCGGAGCCCATGGAACCCCCCGAGCCGGTCGAACCGCCGGACGCCGTGCCCGCTGAACCCCCCGTGGCGCACGGCAACGGGTCCGCGCCGCCGGTCACGTTGTTGCCGCGCCGCACTCCCGGGTCCAGTGGCATCACCGACGTTCCTCCCCAGTCCGCCGAGGAGCAGCAGACGAGGCGTGAGCTGGCGACGCCCTGGTGGGAGAAAAACGGGGTCCAGCACGAGCCGGAGCAGCCGCAGCCGCAGCCGGAACCAGAGCCGCCGCAAGCGCCGTCGGACACCTCGGGATTCTTTGCCGCTCGGCCCTCGTCGCGGCCGGCCGAGCCCGCAACTCCGGGCGCGGCCGACGACGAAGACGTGATCTACCAAGGAATGCTCGCGGAGTGGCTGAGCGACCCGCACGATCTGGTGCAAAGCCCCGACCTGGATTGGCAGTCGGTGTGGGACCGCGGCTGGTCGCTGGCCGCAGAGGCCGAGGACAAGCCGGTCGAGTCGCACACCGACCACGGCTTGCCGGTGCGCACGCCCGGAGCCCAGCTGGTGCCGGGAGCGGGGGCGGCCAGGGGCGCCGCCGGTCAGGACGGGCTCGACGAGCACGAGGATCCCGGGGAAGAAGCTGCCGCCCGCCAGCCGCAGCATGCGGCCGCGGTGCGCGACCCCGAGGCGGTTCGTGCGTCCATCGGCAGCCATTTCGGCGGCGTGCACAGCGGACGGTCGCATGCCCGCGAAACCGACCGGGGCGAGCAGGAATGAGAGCTCACGCGCCGAATAACGCGCCGAACAACTCGCTGGGCTGGCTGGTGTCGAAGTTCGCCCGTGAGGTTCCCGGGGTGGCGCACGCGTTGCTGGTGTCCGTCGACGGGCTGCCCCTCGCGGCCAGTGAGCGGCTTTCGCGGGAACGGGCCGACCAGTTGGCGGCGGTGGCTTCCGGTCTGGCCAGCCTCGCGACCGGCGCGGCGCAGCTGTTCGACGGTGGGCCGGTGCTGCAGTCGGTGGTCGAGATGCAGAAGGGATATCTGCTGTTGATGCACGTCGGTGATGGCTCGCATCTGGCGACGCTGGCCGTCTCGTCGTGCGATATCGGCCAGATCGGTTACGAGATGGCCATCCTTGTCGAGCAGGTGGGCGGCGTCGTGGAGTCCTCACGCCGGGCGCACTCGTGAGCCGCGATGAACGAACCCGAGCGGTCCTTACCCGCGCGTGAGGCGAGCCTGGTTCGCCCGTACACGCTGACGGCGGGACGGACTGACACCAGCGTCGACCTTCCCCTCGAGGCGCCGGTGCAGACCCTGCAGGCGGCACTGGCACACAAGTGGCCACCCAACGACGTGAAAGACAAAATCATTCAACTGTGTACCAACAGCCCTTCGGTGGCCGAGATTTCGGCCCGGCTGGATTTGCCGCTGGGTGTCGCGCGCGTCCTGGTCGGCGATCTGGTGATGTCCGGTTACCTTCGGGTGCACAGGACGTTGACCGACCATTCGACCCGCGATGAGCGCCGCGAACTCATAGGAAGGACGCTGCGTGGCCTTAAGGCACTCTGACTCCGGTCCCACCGCGTCGACGAAGATCGTCATCGCGGGGGGCTTCGGCGCAGGCAAGACCACGTTCGTCGGCGCGGTTTCGGAGATCATGCCGCTGCGCACCGAGGCGATGGTCACCGACGCCTCGGTCGGCGTCGACATGCTCGAGGCGACGCCGCACAAGCAGACCACCACGGTGGCAATGGACTTCGGTCGAATCACCCTGGCCGACGACCTGGTGCTCTACCTGTTCGGTACCCCCGGCCAGCGCCGGTTCTGGTTCATGTGGGACGACCTGGTGCGCGGCGCCATCGGCGCGATCGTGCTGGTTGACTGCCGTCGGCTGCAGGACAGCTTTCCGGCGGTCGATTTCTTCGAGAACCGCAACTTGCCGTTTCTGGTCGCCGTCAATGAATTCGACGGTGCGCCAAGGTATCCGATGGGCGAGGTGCGTCAGGCGCTGACGCTGCCTGCGCACATTCCGATGGTCAGCGTCGATGCCAGGGACCGCCGGTCGGCGACCGACGCACTGATCGCGGTGAGCGAATACGCGATGCACTGTCTGACGTCCAGTGGATAGCTGGACCGACTGCGAATTTGCCGGCAGGGATTTCCGCGACTTCAACAACGCCGACCTTTCCCGATTGCGCACCGAACGTGTCGTGTTCACCGAATGCGATTTCAGCGGCGTCAACCTGGCCGAGTCGCAGCACCGCGCTTCAGCATTCCGTAATTGCACTTTCCAACGAACATCGTTGTGGCACAGCATATTTCGGCAGTGCAGCATGTTGGGCTCGGTGTTTGTGCAGTGCCGGCTGCGGCCGCTGACGTTCGACGAGGTGGATTTCTCGCTGGCCACGCTCGGCGGTAACGACCTGCGGGGCGTCGACTTGACTGGTTGCCGGCTGAAGGAGACCAGCCTGGTGGAAACCGACCTGCGCAACGCCGTGCTGCGCGGCGCCGACCTCAGCGGCGCGCGGACCACCGGCGCGCGGCTGGACGAGGCCGACCTGCGGGGCGCGACCGTCGACCCATCGTTGTGGACAACCGCCTCGCTGGCGGGCGCACGCGTCGACGTGCCACAAGCCTTGGCCTATGCGTTGGCCCACGGGCTTTGTTTGGACGGGGGCTTATAGGGGGCTTAGACGCGTGACTCAGCGCTTGAGCCGGATGTTCCACCGCACGATGACGGAGTAGATCACCGACAGCGCGCACAGCATCGCCATGTCGAACACCCACGCGCTCCTGGTATGCAGCCAGTGGCTGTCTTGGGGAAGCAGCGAACCGGGTACCAGCGCCCGCAAGTTCACCGTGGACGCCGACGCGGCGTAGCCCCACCGTGAGGGCACCAGCCAGGAAAGCTGGTCGAGGAAGATCCGCCCGGTCACCGGGATCAGGCCGCCGGCGAGCACCAGCTGCAGCATCAGCGACACCACCAGCAGCGGCATGATCTGCTCGTTGGAGCGGGCGATCGATGACAGCACCAACCCGAGGATCGCCGAGGCCACGCACGTCGCGGCAACGGTGACGAACAGCTCGAAGGTCGGATTACCCAGTAGCACAACGCTTTCGGTCGGCGCGCCCTTGCCCAGGATCACCATGACCGTCGTGATCGCCGCCTGGATGCTCGCGAACACGCAGAACACCATGATCTTGGCGCTCAGGTAGGCCCCGGTGGACAGGCCGACAGCCTGTTCGCGTCGGAAGATGGGGCGCTCGCCGATCAGGTCGCGGATCGTCAGCGCGGTGCCCATGAACACCGCGGCGATGGACAACAGTGTCAAGATCTGTGCGGCTTCGTCGGGCGTCGCACTGGTCGGCGCGCCGACGCCGAACCCGGTGTTGCCGGGAACCGTCAGGGCCAGGCCGCCCATGATGAACGGCAACACCGCCAGGAACACGAAGTAGGCGCGGTCGGCGACGACCAGGCGAACCTGACGGCGGGCGATCGTGGAGAACTGGCGGCTCTTGCTGGTGTGCGCCGGGGCGCCCAGATCGGCCGGGCTGGATTCGGCCGGGGCAGGCGGCGGCCGGTTGCGGGCCAGAAAGCGGCGATTGGCCTCATCGGGATCGGCGCCCACCTTCGCGAAGATGTGGGCCCAGTTGGTGGTTCCCATGGCCTCACCGATGTGGCCGGGTGGGCCCAGGAACGCCGTCTTGCCGCCGGGCGCCATCAGCAGCACCTGATCGCAGATGTCGAGGTAGGTCAGCGAGTGCGTTACCACCAGCACCACGCGACCGGCGTCGGCCAGTTGTCGCAGCATCGTCATGACCTGCAGGTCCAGCGCCGGGTCCAGACC
>NZ_JBKQQD010000445.1:0-5570 GCF_052144515.1 Mycobacterium sp.
ACACGATCGCATCCGGCGCCACGATCCCCGCCGCCACGCCGCCCGGGTCGCCGCGGCTCGCCTCGCGGTGCGCATCCACCTCGGCGCCTACCTGGCCATGGCCGCCATCGTGCTCAGCGTGTGGGCCGCCGTGGCCGTCACGACCGGCGACTCGTACTTCTGGCCGATCTGGCCGATCCTCGGCGGCGCGATCGGGCTCGCCGGCCATGCCTTGTCCGTACCGGGTTGCCGCAAGGCGCTCGAAAACCGTTGACAGAGAGCGTCGAACTGGTCGTCGGCGACCTGGGCACCGACGCCGACGTCGCCGACCTGATCGCCCACCTCGACGGGCGGGCGGTGGACGTGCTGATCAACAACGCCGGGTTCGGCACCTACGGCCCGTTCGCCGAGATCGACGCCGAGCGCGAGCACGAACTGGTCGCGGTCAACGTCGACGCGGCGGTCCGGCTGACCCATGCGGTCCTGCCGGGGATGTTGGCCCGCGGTGGCGGCGGCATCGTGAATGTCGCCTCCACCATCGCGTTTCAGCCCGGCACCTACCAGGCCACCTACGGTGCGTCGAAAGCGTTTCTGCTGTCACTCAGCCAGGCACTGTGGGCCGAGACCCGCGGCACGGGCGTCACGGTCACCGCGATGTGCCCCGGTCCCACCCGCACCGGGTTCGTCGACGCCCTCGGTAGCGACGTCTCCCACACCGCGATCTACCGCCGCCTCGCCGCGCCCGAACCCGTCGTGGCCGCCGGGCTGCGCGGCATGGACCGCGGCCGTCCCGTAGTGGTTCCGGGGTGGCGCAACCGCGTGATGGCGACGGGCGGACGACTCAGCCCTGGCCGGCTTGCGGCGCTCACCAGCGGGCGATTGCTGCGACCGGCCGAATCGTCGTCAGTGGAGACACCACGCTCATGACGGCCTCGACACCCGCCTCTAGAGTGGCTCGGAGCGCAGCATGAGAAGGTGAGGCCTGCATGAGCGACATGACCGCGCGGTTCGCGGAGATCGTCGGGACGCATAACCTGCTGACCGGCGACGCCATCCCCGACGACTACTCCCACGACGAGGTGTTGACACAGCCGCCGCAGAAGCCGGCGTACGTCGCCAAGCCGGCGACCGCGGAGGAGGTCGCGCAACTGCTGGCGGCCGCCTCCGAAGACGGCACACCGGTGACCGCGCGGGGGTCCGGAACCGGCCTGTCCGGGGCGGCGATCCCCCGCGGCGACGGGCTGCTGATCTCCTTCGATCGGATGAACGCCGTCCTCGAGGTCGACACCACCAACCAGGTCGCCGTCGTCCAGCCGGGTGTCACCCTGACTGAGTTAGACGCCGCCACCGCAGAATTCGGCCTGAGCTACATGGTGCACCCGGGCGAGCTGTCCTCGAGTGTCGGCGGCAACGTCGGCACCAACGCCGGCGGCATGCGCGCGGTCAAATACGGAATCGCCCGCCACAACGTGCTCGGGCTGCAGGCGGTGCTGCCGACCGGCGAGATCATCCGCACCGGCGGCAGGATCGCCAAGGTCTCCACCGGCTACGACCTGACCCAGCTCATCGTCGGCTCCGAGGGCACCCTGGCCCTGGCCACCGAGGTGATCGTCAAGCTGCACCCCCGGCTCGACCACAACGCCACCGTGCTCGCGCCGTTCACCGACTTCGACCAGGTGATGGCGGCGGTGCCCAAGGTCCTGGCCAGCGGGCTCGGCCCCTACATCCTGGAATACATCGACAACATGACGATGGCCGCGCTCGTCCACACCCAGAACCTGGAGCTGGGCATCCCGGACCGAGTCCGCGACGGCTGCCAGGCGTATCTCGTTGTGGCGCTGGAGAACCGCACCGCCGACCGGCTGGACGAGGACGTCGAGCGGGCCGGTGAGCTGCTCGCCGAGACGGGCGCCGTCGACGTCTACGTGCTCGAAGGGGCCTCGGCCCGCAAGCTGATCGAGGCGCGCGAAAAGGCGTTCTGGACCGCCAAGGCGATCGGCGCCGACGACATCATCGACACCGTGGTGCCGCGCGGCGCGATGCCGAAATTCCTTGCCACCGCGCGTAGTCTGGCGTTGGAGGCCGGCGCTGCCGCGGCCGGCTGCGGGCACGCCGGTGACGGCAACGTGCACCTGGCTATCCTGTGCAAGGACCCGGACAAGCGCAAGAAGCTCATGACCGATATCTTCGCGCTCGCAATCGAATTGGGCGGTGCGATCTCCGGCGAACACGGCCTCGGCCGCGCCAAGACCCCCTACTTCCTCAAGCTCGAAGACCCGGCCAAGGTTGCGTTGATGCACCGCATCAAACGCAGCTTCGACCCGGCGGGCATCCTCAACCCCGACGTTCTGTTCGCCGAACCCTGACGGCATACTGTTGCGCCATGCACGTCGATGCGATGACGGTCCCGCAACCGCTAACACGGACCGGTGACCTGGCCCGACGCACCCAGGCTGCGGGGTTTTCGGGTCTGCTGTTCACCGAAACCGGCCGCACGGCCTACCTCAACGCCGCCGTGGCCTCGCAGGCCGCCCCCGGACTCGAGCTGTCCACCGGCGTCGCGGTGGCCTTTCCGCGCAGCCCCTTCGTCACCGCGGCCACGGCGTGGGAACTTCAGGAGGCGACCGCAGGGAAGTTCCGCCTGGGCCTGGGCACCCAGGTGCGCACGCACGTCGTGCGCCGCTACGGCATGCCCTTCGAGCACCCGGGCCCGCGGCTGCGCGACTACGTGCGGGCGGTCAAGGCATGCTTCTCCGCGTTCCGCACGGGCAAGCTCGACTACCACGGCGAGTTCTACAACCTCGACTTCATCACCCCCCAGTGGAGCGCCGGACCCATCGACGAGCCGGACCCCAAAGTCGACGTGGCGGCGGTCAATCCGTGGATGTTGCGGATGGCCGGCGAGGTGGCCGACGGGGTGCACGTCCACCCGATTGGCGAGCTGGGTTACCTGAAACGCCATGTGCTGCCGAACATCTCCGAGGGCGCTGCCAAGGCGGGGCGGTCAACATCGGACATCGCCGTCATCGTGCCGGCGCTGACGATCGTCGGCGACAGCGACCAGGAGCGCGACACCGAGCGGGAGATGGTGCGTGCCAGCATGTCCTTCTACGGCAGCACCCCCAACTACGCGTTCATCTGGGACGAGGCCGGCTTCGAGGGCACCACCGCCCGCATCCGCGAAAAGCAGAAGGCCGGCGACTTCAAGGGCATGGCGGCCCAGATCACCGACGACCACATCGCTCGGTTCGCCACCGAATCGACCTGGGATGGCCTGGCCGACGAGCTGGCCGCAAAGTACGACGGGATCGCCACGCGCCTCGTCTTTTACAGCGCCCTGGGCGATCAGGAGCGCTTCGAGCGGTACGGCGAGGTCGCCCGCCGGCTGGCGGGGTGATCTGTCCGTCAGCTGATGGCCTCAACCTCACAGCGCACACCCGGCGCGCGTGAAAGGTGCACATCGGCGGTGATCAGCACAACATCCAAGGCCTCGGCCAGGGCGATATACGCGCGCTGGCCGTCTCTTCCGTCATCGCCGAGCGCTATGGCTAAGACACTCGCATCAACGATGATCACGATCCGCCCGAACCTGTTCGGCGGCCGCGTCAAACGAGACACGGCCACCCCGGCGTGCGGCGGCGCGGTCGAGAACCTCCTCCAGCGTGGGTTGGCTCGCATCAGCGATCAGGCGGCTTCGCAGGTATTCCTGCAGGGATTGATGTGCGCGCGCAGCCCGCTCGCGCAAAACGCGGTGGGTATGTTCCGGGACGTTCTTGATCTGCACACTGGGCATGGCGCCATTTTGGCGCTGCTGGCGCCAAATGCAAGGTCCGACAGCATGCACAGCAGTCACAGATAAGGCGGGGATATGCCGATGTTCCCGCCTCCGAGCGACCACTGATCGCGTCACAGAAGTTGTCGCTCTGAGGTGGGCACAACGGGTGCGGCCTCTTCGAGAGACTGGTGTGCGGGATGTGACTCAGCCATTGACCCCTTGACCGCCGACGTCGTCCTGGTCCGCGGAGCCTGGGCCGACGGCTCGAGCTGGGGCAGCATAACGACGGATGCCGGACCAACATCAGTAAACAAGCCAAGATTACCAATCTTGTGAAACGTGCTGCCGTAATTGCGCTGGCCCACAATGCAATTCAAAACTAGTGCACCCACGCACCCAACCAAACGTTGTGAGCTCACAACGCGTGAGCGTCTACTAACCGCCTGCGCCCCGGGGCAGTATTGGTGCCATACCCGTCGGTGCAACGGCGCACCGGCGGGCACCTCCGCTGCCTTCTGCACGCCGGCCCGCGTGGCCATGCCAGGCGGCGGGTTCGTCTGGCAAGAAGGGGAAACGCCATATGACGGCAGCCCGTCCCAAGAATCGCAGTGAGGGCCAGTGGGCGCTGGGAGATCGCGAACCGCTCAACGACGCCGAGCAGTTCAAGCACGACGACGCGCCGCTGAACGTCCGGGACCGCATCCTCAACGTCTACGCCAAAGAGGGATTCGACAGCATCGCCGCGAACGACCTGCGCGGTCGCTTCCGCTGGATGGGCCTCTACACCCAACGCGAGCAGGGCTACGACGGCTCCTGGACCGGCGACGAGAACATCGACAAGATCGAAGCCAAGTACTTCATGATGCGCGTGCGCTCCGACGGCAAGCCGATGTCGGCACGGACGCTGCGCACCCTGGGCCAGGTCTCCACCGAGTTCGCCCGCGACACCGCCGACATCGGCGACCGGGAGAACGTGCAGTTCCACTGGATCCGCATCGAGGACGTTCCCGAGATCTGGCGCCGGCTCGAATCCGTCGGCCTGACCACCACCGAGGCCTGCGGTGACTGCCCCCGCGGCATCCACGGTTCGCCGCTGGCCGGCGACTCGCTCGACGAGGTGCTCGATCCCTCGCCGGCGATCGACGAGATCATCCGCCGCTTCATGAACAATCCCGACTACGCCAACCTGCCGCGCAAGTACAAGTCCGCGATCTCCGGATTGCAGGACGTCTCGCACGAGACCCACGACGTCGCCTTCGTCGGCGTCAACCACCCCGAGCACGGCCCGGGCATGGACCTGTGGGTCGGCGGCGGCCTGTCGACCAACCCGATGCTGGCCCAGCGGGTCGGCGTGTGGGTCCCGCTGGACGAGGTCCCCGACGTCTGGGAGGCCGTCACCCAGGTCTTCCGCGACTACGGCTACCGCCGGCTGCGCGCCAAGGCCCGGATCAAGTTCCTGGTCAAGGACTGGGGCATCGAAAGATTCCGTGAAGTTCTCGAACAGGAGTATCTGGGGCGCAAGATGATCGACGGCCCGGCCCCCGAGCCGGCCAAGCATCCCATAGACCACATCGGCGTGCAGAAGATCAAGAACGGCCTCAACGCCGTCGGCGTCGCCCCGATCGCCGGACGCGTGTCGGGCACCACCCTGTCGGCGGTGGCCGACCTGATGGAGAAGGTCGGCTCGGACCGGGCCCGGTTCACCCCGTTCCAGAAGCTGGTCATCCTCGACGTGCCCGACGACAAGGTCGACGAGCTGGTCGCCGGCCTGGACGCGTTGGGCCTGCCGTCGCGGCCGTCCTCGTGGCGCAAGAAC
>NZ_JBKQQD010000446.1:0-6575 GCF_052144515.1 Mycobacterium sp.
ACCACGACCTCAACCCCGCCGCCTACCGCCGCCACCCGGCGGTAATAAGCCGACACCCTCCTGTGCTTCAGGACACTGCATTCCGAGACGGACTTCTGAGACGAATCCACCTCGGGAAATACCCGACTGGCGTGGGTGTCGCACGACGGTCTCATATGTGGTCTATTTCGAGACGGCCTTCAGTTCTGCTCGGGCCTGGTCGATCTGGTCGAAGGCGTAGGTCGAGCGGACCACCTCGTCGTGGTCAGCCAGTGCTGCCCGCATCACCTCCGGGTCGGCCTCCCACCGCCGGGTCGAGCCCTCGATGTCGGTAAACAGGAAGGTGACGACCCCAGAGGGCAGGGCTCCCGGCCTGGCACCGGCGCTCACGGCATCGCCTCGGCCATCGCCGTATGCCCCTCGAAGCCAAGGGTTCTCGCCATGGCTCGGTAGCGGTCCCGATAGTCCCGATAACCGGCGCCATCCCCGTGGGCCGCCGCAGACAGCGCGCGCATTCGCAGCAGCGGAAGCTCGTGCAGCACGAACCCCGGATCAGTGGGCACGGCTGCCAGTCTCTCGATCGCCGCGTGCGCTTCCTCGACGTCACCTTCGGTGCCGCGAGCAAGCAACGATTCCACCAGGACCGTGGTCGCGAACCCGCGCAAAAACATCGCGCCCCGTTCGAACATGTCGTCAATGGCCGCCCGGGACAGCTCGATGGCACCGTCGAGATCGCCGGTTCGGGCTCTCTCCCTCGCTATCTCGGGATCGACGACCGCCAGCGCGTTCAGGGTGAACCCCTTCTGCAACGCAATGTCGCGCGCACGGGTCAGCACGCTGAAACCCTCGTGGCGATACGTGCCGCCGTGGTGAACCAGGACCACACCCCGGACGAGTTGGGCAAGCGCCACCGTGTGGTCGTCGCCGACTTGCTCGGCGATCCGCAGCGCTTCCGCCGTTTCCCGGAGGGCCACTGCGTCGGCGGATAATGCGCCGACCGGGACGGCCACGACGTACTTGTACATCACCGCCGACACATAGCTCTTGCGGTCCACCCCGGCACCCAGCACAACAGCCTCGTCGGCGTCGGAGTGCCAACCCTCGATGCCCAAGCACAGCCTGGACAGACCCCGCATCATCGTCGCCCACGCCAACGGCGACCCCACCAGCAGCTTGTCTTTGGTGGGATCGCCGTCGGCCAGATCGATGGAACGTTGCGCCAACCGCAGAGCTTCGGTCATCTCGCCGACCTGCGACTTGATGTAGATCACGCTTGGGAGCAGCCCAGCGGTCAGGGTGGGGTTACCGATCGCATCGAGCAGCGCAGTCAACTCGGAGGCCAGCTGCGTCGCCTCGTCGTTGCGGTTATGTCCGGCGAACGCCATGACGAGCCCGGCCATGCCCATCGCGAGCGAAGTCTGGTCACCGTTGGCTGCACACAGCTCGCGCAACTCCGCAAGACCGGCATCGTTGACGCCTCCCCCGGCCAGCCAATTCGTCGCGCAGAGCATGGTGCGCGGCGCTATCCGCATCACCATCCGGTCGGGGTCGTCAGCCGGAAGCCGGTCGGCGACGTGCCGGGCACGCTGCCAACTGGTGCCCGCCGCGCCGATGTCGCGGCTGGTCAACCAACCGGCTGCGCGCATGTGCCAGTCGAATGCGGGACGCAGATCACCGGCGGCTTCTAGTTGCCTGGCGATCAAGGCGGCATTCACATCGACTGACCCCGGGTCACCCTCTTGGATCGCGGTTGCCACCCGCCGGTGTAATACGGCGCGATCCGACTTCAGCTGCGACTCGTAGGCCACCGCGCGAATCAGCGGGTGGTGGAACACATACTCGGGCTGTCGGGTGAACCTGACCCGATCGATGAGCTGGGCTGCCGCCAGGTCATCAATGGCTGGTTCGACACCTAGCTGGGTCAGCAGACGGAGGGTGAAACGCGACCCGATGACCGCCGCCGCACTCAACGTGCGTTTTGCTTCTGGGGGAAGCCGGTCGATGCGCGCGGCGATGGTCGCCTGCAGCGTCGCAGGCACATTCACCTCAGCGACCTCTGCCGTCGACATGTATGCGCCGGGCTTCCCACGCAGCACACCGCGCTCGGCCAGGTCGCGCACGATTTCTTGGACGAAGAACGGATTACCGGCGGCCCTATCAGTGATCGTCCGGCCCAGCGCATCGACGGAGGGGTCCGCCCCAAGCATTTCCGACACCAGCGTTGCGCTTTCCGAATCACTCAGCGGTGCAAGCGCTATCGTCTGTGCGCCGTGCATCCGCGCCAGCGCTCCTTCGTATTCGGGGCGGTAAGTGATCAACACCATCGACGGGGTGCCCGGAATGACCGTGAAGAAGTCGGCCAGCATCGATTCGCTGACCTCATCGATCCAGTGCGCATCCTCGATGACGCAGAGGGCCGGGTCGGTGCGCGCCAACGACGCGGCATTGATCAACGCGGTCAACCGCCGCCGACGAGCATCCGGATCGATTCTCGGTAAGGGAGCGCCAGGATCGCCAATGCCCAGCAGGTCATCAAGCAGCAGCAAGTCCTCGGGGTCTACGTCGGGAACCCGGTCGCGCACTCGATCGCGGGCGGCCTGACCGTCAAGACCTTCGACGCCGATGGCGGCGCGCAGCAGGCGCGCGACCGCACGGAAGGGAATCTGGTTGGTGTGCGACTCGCAGAAGGCGGTGAACACCTCGGCACCACGGGTGGCTGCCATCGCAGACACCTCACGCACGAGACGGCTCTTGCCGATGCCAGGTGGCCCCGCCACGGCGACCACCGCACCATGGCCTCCGATTGCACGGTCTAACAAGCCCTCGACGGCGAACATCTCCCATCGCCGACCCACCAGATTCGACTGAACACGTGAGGCAGCACGATGCTGTTCCCGCATGCCCAACAGCCGATAGGCCGCGACGGGCTGATCCGCACCCTTGAATTGAACCGACTCAGGCTCACTGAGAGCCGCTGCGCCATCAAGTAGTCGCGCTGTCGACGCGCTGAGCATCACGCCACCAGGTGGAGCGACCGACTCCATTCGCTGAGCCACCCCCACCTGCTCGCCCATAGTGGTGTACCCCAAGGAAGCCGAACCGACTTCGCCAGCGATCACTTGACCCGAATTGAGCCCTACGCGCAAGGCCAGTTCGACGCCGTCACGATCGCGAACCCGCGCGGCCAACCGTGCGAGTTCGTCCTGGATTGCCAATGCCGCAAGACACGCCCGCACGGCATGGTCCTCCAATGCTAAAGGCGCTCCGAAGACCGCCATGATGCCGTCGCCGGTGAATTTGTCGACCGTGCCGCCGTAGCGCTTCACGACCGCTGTCGTGATGTTGACGAGGTCGGCCATGATCTCGCGCAGCCGCTCCGCACCAACCACTGAGGCGATGTACATCGAGTGCACCACATCGGCGAACAAGACGGTGACTTGCTTATACTCGGCCGTTCGAGTCGCCTGGTTTAGAGGTGTACCGCACTCGCTACAGAACTTGGCCGTCGGACTGGACTGTGCGCCGCATGAACCACAGACCAACCCGATCTGGGTCAGTTCACGGCCGCCATCTCCGGTGGGGTCCACGTCAGTATCGTTTCACTGCCGGTCAACGATGTCCGGCATATCGCCGTGGCATCTCTGACACGAAGTTTTGAGACTCTTGTATGTCGTCTATTTCGAGACGACGTTCAGTTCTATTCGGGCCTGGTCGATTTGGTCATAGGCGTAGGTCGCCATGGCGGCGGTGGTCATCCCTTCGCCGTTGCGGGCCAGCGATTCGTACGTCCGGTCGCCGAGGACGCCGCGCAAGTGGGCGATTGTGGCGTCGATCTGGGGATAGGCCGCACGCGCCATGGGGGTTCCGGCGAATCCACAGATCGTTGCGGCCTGTTGGTGGCGTCCGACTCGGTCGAACAACGCGGCGAGGATTGGCATCGGGTACTGCAGGAGCGAGACGCTGCCGGAGTCGTGGTAGCGGCCGATAATTGTGGTCAGATAGTCGAAGGCCTCGACGGGGTCGCCCTCGGCGGCGGCGAACGAGGACACCGACACCGCCGCCGCCATCTCCATCTGTCGGTTACCGCTCTCTCGGGCGAGGATCACAGCCCGGCGCTGGACGTCGCACGCGGCAACAGGATCGGTGTCGCGGTGGGCGATACCGTGCGCGACGAGCGCAAAACACGCCGCATTGGGATTGTCAGTGGCATCGGCCGCGTCGAGAAGGCCCTCCGAAGCGAGCCTTGCGCCGTCGCCATCACCCAGGAAATTCAATGCCATCACCAGACACGCGCGGGTGATCGTGCGAGGGCCCGCCCCCCGTGCGATCGCATCGCGGCATACGTCAACCCAACGCTGAGGTCGGCCTGCCGCCATGTAAGCGATGCCGGTCGCGGTCTGTGTCTCATACAGATCCGGGTCGAAAGTGGCGCTGTTCTTTAACTGCTGGCTGGCCTCTAGGTAGCCGAAGGCATCCTCGGCCCGTCCGGCCGCATAGCACTGCGCGGCGGCCACGTACAGCTGCAAGAGCCGCCGATGGTCGACTGCCCGCGCCGGTTCTATCAGCTCCTCGGCCCACGCGACGGGCTCATACTGTTCGACCCAGACGCCGAGCAGGGTGGAGTGCGTGGCGAGCGTGGCGGCGCTGTCCAGGTCGTGGTTGCGGGCAGACCACCAGAAGGCGGCGCGTAGGTTCGCGAATTCGGTCGTGAACCAGAAGTAGGTCTCGCGCTGCCGCGGACCGTCCCACAGCGCGACCACGTCGCTTGCGCGGCCCGCAAAGTACCTGGCGTGTGATACGCGGGCCGCATCGACACCGCCACTGGTAGCAAGTTTTTCCTCGGCGAACTGGCGGATCGTCTCCAGCATCGAATAGCGGGTCCGCCCGGCTGACCGGTCGGCGATCAGCAGCGACTTGCGCACCAGGGCGTCGAGCAGATCGAGAACGGCGTAGTCGTCGACATCATTGGATCCGGCTACGGCGCAGGCGCTGTGGAGGTCGAATCCTCCGGCGAACACCGCACACCGCTCCAGCAGTGCCTTCTCCGCGTCGCCCAAGAGGTCGTAGGACCAGTGCACGGCGTGGCGCAGGGTGTGGTGGCGTTCCAGTCCGCGCCGTGACCCGATCAGCAGCCGGAACCGCTGATCAAGACGGTCACGCACCTCAACCGGGGTCATCGACGCCATCCGCGAGGCCGCCAGCTCAATGGCCAACGGGATACCGTCGAGGCGCCGACAAATGTCCACGACCGCCGCCGCCTCTTCGGCCCCGGCCAATGAGAATCGCTGCGCCACACTACGGGCGCGTTCAACGAACAATGTCACTGCCGCCGAGCCGGTCCCTGCGTCAACGTCCAACGGGGGTACTGCCCACAACTGTTCGTCGACAACCCCCAGTCCCTCGCGGCTGGTGGCTAAGATTCTCACGGTCGCCGAATGCACGAGGATGGCTTCGATCAGGTCGGCGGCAATGTCCAGAACGTGTTCGCAGTTGTCGATCACCAACAGCCGGACTCGGCCCTCCAACGCAGCGGCCACCGACTCGCTCACGGTCTTACCCGGCTGTTGGGTGATGCCCATCACCGCGGCTACCGCGTCGGGGACCGCCGCCGGGTCAGTGACTGCTGCCAGTTCGAAAAACCAAATCCCGTCCGGGAACTCATCGCCCAGGCGCGCCGCGACCTCCAGTGCCAGCCGCGTCTTACCCACCCCACCCACGCCGGTCAGCGTCACCAACCGATGGGACCCCACTGCGGCTTCGATCTGGCGGACCTCTGATTCGCGCCCGATCAAGCTGGTGGTCGCGGGCCGTAGATTTCCTTGAGTCGTATCCAACGCCCGCAGTGGCGGAAACTCTGTGCGTAGTCCCGCTGCTCGGACCTGAAATACACCGACCGGCATCAGGACATCCCGCAGCCGCCGCGGCCCCAGATCAACGAGATCCACTCCGCTGAGTAAAACCGCTGTCGAATCGGCCAGCAGGATCTGACCGCCGTGGCCGGCGGCCATCACCCGTGCTGCTCGGTTGAGCACCGTTCCGAAATAGTCTCCTTCGCGCAGCTCGGCTTCGCCGGTCGCGATGCCCATCCGCACCGGCAATTCCAGGGCACGCTGCGCGGCCACTGCGGCATCCACAGCCGACTTTGGTGAGGCGAACGCGGCGCACACCCCGTCACCGGTGTGCTTGAACAACCAACCGCCATGAGCCTCGATCGCCCCGCGCAATACCCCGTCGTGGGCGGCCAGCGCCACCCGCATGCCATCCGCGTCTTTCTCCCACCGACGGGTCGACCCCTCGACATCGGTGAACAGAAAGGTCACCACCCCCGATGGAGCAGCTGCCGCGGACACGCTCACAGGATTTCACAAGGAGCGGGCTCCCACCTGGAACATCGGTGGAATCGGTCCCGCCACCGGATACGCGTGTTTTGAGACGAACTTCCGCGAGTCGCACATGTGGTCTGTTTCGAGACAGTTGTGGGCAGGTTCTCGAATCTCTCAGCCGTTTAGGCCGAGGTTACGGCGTGGTTGAGCGCTGATTGTCTGTCTGGTCTGCGGTTGTTCCGTTGACCGGCCTGGAAGTGTAGCCAAAATAGT
>NZ_JBKQQD010000447.1:0-26428 GCF_052144515.1 Mycobacterium sp.
CCAAGCCGTCCACATCCGTACCGGACGCGGAAAAGGCCTGCGTATCCAGCCCCCAGCCCCCCAACAAGGACTGTTCTGATCATGACAATCAACAAAAACCACAGTGTGACGACACATCAAAGGACAAATCACACAGGCGATCCAGGTCCGCGTCGAGCGCGTCGAAGACCTCCACGATCTCGTCACGACTGCTTGATCCCATGACCCAATTCTAGGAAGGACCACCGACAAGAATCCCTGTGCTGTGGCCATTGAAACTACAGTGACACAAGGGATTACACAGATCCTCGATTAGTCGAGTGTGTGTCGGTGGCACGTCTCGGCCGCGGACGGTCGCTGGCAAAACCGCGCACCACGTGCTCGGTCACGAACCGGGCCACCACGTCGGGATCGTCCATGTCCAGCGTCGACGACGGAGTGCTGAACAGCGAGAACAAGATTCGCGCGAACCATTCGCCGGCGGCCTCGACGTCGAGTTCTTTGCGGACCTCACCAGTGAGCTTGGCAGCCGAGAGATGCGGCGCGAAGAAGTCGACGCATTCGCGCAACAGCACGCCGGCGTCCTTGGTCAGCAGCAGGCTGATCGCGTCTTCGTCGAAGTACTCCTCGGAGGCGATCGCCCGGCGTGCCTGGGTCACGAACACCGCTGCCTGGGCCAGCTTTTCCTCCAATGAGCTGCCGCGGTCCATCGCTCTGGACATCTCGCGGTAGAACTGTTCGGAGGCCTGCTCGGCGCACGCTTCCAGAATCGCGCCCTTGTCGCTGAAGTACTCGTAGATCGTGCTGCGGGATATGTTGGCCATCTTGGCGATGTCGACGATCGTCGCCTTCAGCAGGCCGTGTTTGCGGAAACAGGCATACGCGGACTCGAGTATGAGCTCGCGGGTCTCGGTGGCCTGGGTGAACGAAGACTGAGTCATCAGGTTGGTTCGAGAATCAGCCCGCTGGTGGGTACGCCGGTTCCCGACGTGACCAGTACGTGCTCGACGTTGTCGACCTGGTTGTACGAGGTGCCGCGGATCTGGCGCACACCCTCAGTGATGCCGTTCATGCCGTGGATGTAGGCCTCGCCGAGCAGCCCGCCGTTGGTGTTGATCGGCAGCTCGCCGCCGAGCGAGAGGCGCTCGACGGTGGCGAAGTCCTTGGCCTCGCCGCGCCCACAGAAACCGAATTCCTCGAGTTGGGTGAACACGAACGGCGTGAAATGGTCGTAGATGAAGGCGGTTTGGATGTCTTGCGGCTTGAGGCCCGAATCGCTCCACAGTCGTTCGGCCACCACGCCCATCTCGGGCAGCCGGGTGATGTCGTCGCGGTAATAGCTGGTCATCATCTCGCCGTTGTAGGCCGCGCCCTGTGCCGCCGCGGTGATGATCGCCGGTGGCTGGCGCAGGTCGCGGGCGCGTTCCGCGCTGGTGACGACGAGCGCGACGCCGCCGTCGCTCTCCTGGCAGCAGTCCAGCAGGCGCAGCACCGGTTCGATGATCCAGCGCGAATTCTGGTGGTCTTCCAGCGTAATTGGGCGCTCGTAGAACCAGGCATCGGGGTTGCGGGCCGCGTGCGCGCGGTCGACCACGGCGATCCGGCCGAAGTCCTCGTTGGTGACTCCGTAGGTGGACATGTAGCGCTGGGCGTGCAACGCGACCCACGCCGCGGGGGTGAGCAATCCGAACGGCGCGTAATGCGCCATGAACGGCGGGGTTTCGGCGCTGGTGCGTCCGCTGCCGCCGAACCGGAACCCGGACCTTTCGTTGAACGCGCGCCAGCACACCACCACGTCGGCAACGCCGGTGGCGACGGCCATCGCGGCATGCACCACGGTGCCGGCCGCCGCACCGCCGCCGTGGTGCACGCGGCTGAAGAAGCTCAGGTCGCCGATGCCCACGTTGCGGGCGATGTCGATCTCGTCGCTGGAATCCATGGTGAACGTGACCATGCCGTCGACGTCGCTAGGCGCCAGGCCGGCGTCGTCGAGTGCGGCGCTGACCGCCTCGCACGCCAATTGCAGTTCACTGCGCCCGGATTCCTTGGAGAACTCGGTCTGGCCGATCCCCGCGATCGCCGTGGCGCCCGGCAGCGTGCTGGTCATGCTTTGGTCCTTTCGAGGGCCCCGTCGAGCAGGCTGAGGATCGCGGTGCCCGAGACGTGGTCGCCAAGGCTGTTGGAGCCCTTGAAGGTCACCTCGACGAAGTTCTCACCGCCACTGCCGCCAGTCTTGCCCGTCACGCTGCCGGTGAAGCGCAGCGGGTCGTCCGGAAAGCACGGCACGCCAAGGCGAATCGAGAGGTTCTTGACCATGGCTTCCGGTCCCGCCCAGTCGGTGAGGAAACGCACGCAATACCCGTTGGTGGTCAGGATGTTCATGAACAGGTTGGGCGAGCCCTGCTTATTGGCGTAGTCGCGGTCGTGGTGGACCGGCATGAAATCGCGTGAGGCGATCGCGCCGGCGACGATCATCGTTGTGGTGATGGGGATGTCGAGCGGGGTCACCTCGTCGCCGACCGCGATGTCGGCCCATTTCAGGGTTGTGGTGGTCGTCAAAGCTGTCCTCTCGCGTAAACGTTACCTAGGCGGGCCAGTTGCGCAGTGGCCGAGCCGAGGGCGAGTTCGTTGTGTTTGGCCCACAGGAAGTAGCGATGCAGGGGATAGGTGGTGTCGATGCCGATGCCGCCGTGTACGTGTTGGGCGGAAGCGGCGACGCGCGCGCCGGCTTCGGCGGCCCAGAATTTCGCGATCCTGGCCGCCCGGCCGGCCGGACGCCCGTGCGCGATCAGCCATGCCGCGTGCCAGGTGGTCCAGCGGATCGCCTCGACGTCGATGAACGCGTCGGCCAGCCGCTGCTGCACCGCCTGGAAGCTGCCGATCGGGCGCCCGAATTGCTCACGCTGCGTGGTGTATGCGGCGGCCATCCGCAAGGCCCGCTCCGCCACGCCGAGCTGGATCGCACACAGTCCGACCAGCGCGCGGGTGTGTAGCGAATCGATCAGCCCGAGCCCGCCGGGCAGCCTGTCCTCGTCGGAAACCGTTGCACCATACAGGAATATGTCGGCGTGCGGTTCGCGGTTAGTGGTCTTGGCCGGGCGGACCTCGACGCCCGCGGCGTCCGCGGCGAGCAGAAATAGCTCGACTTCGCCGTCTCCGGTGGTGGCCGGAATCAGGATGGTGTCGGCGAGCTGGGCGGCGGGCACCAGCTCTTTGGCGCCGTCGAGTCGCCAACCCGCGCCGTCGCGGCGCGCGGTCGTGGCCGGCACGGTCGGGTCGGATCGGCCGGGCTCGGTCAGGCCCGCGGTCAGGATGCGCTGACCGGAGACGACGCCCGGTAGGAAGCGCTGCTGTTGTTCGGGATTGCCGTGCCGGGCAACGGGATCGGCGCCCAGCACCAGGGCCGCGTACACCGGGACCGGCGCCACGCTCCAGCCGACCTCGGCCAGCAACACCCCCAGTTCCACGAAGCCGCCGCCGTTACCGCCCACCGATTCCGGCAACGCGGTGCCCAGCAGGTCGACGGCCGCGAGTTCCTTCCACAGCGCGTCGTCGTACCGGATGTCCCCGGATTCGAGTTCGGTCAGGTGTTCCGGTGCTGCGCGGCGCTCGAACAGATCGCGGGCGAGTTTGGCGATCGTCTCTTGTTCTTCGGTGAACGCGAAATCCATCGGCGGTGGTCTCTATTGGGAAGCACTCGGCCGGAACTGGTGCAGCACCAGGTCGTTATCGAAAGACTGGAAGTAGACCTCCACCGGCATGCCGACCGTGACGTCTGCCGGGTCGATGCCCGTGAGGTTGGACACGATCCGCACGCCCTCCGCGAGTTGAACCAGCACCACGACGTAGGGGTAGTCGAAGAACGGGAAGCGCGGTTGGTGCGGCATGACATAGCTGTAGACGGTGCCGCGGCCCGACGACTCGATCGCCTCCCAATCGAGCGAACGGCACTTCGGGCACATGGGGCGGGGCGGGTGACGCAGCTCCCCGCAGCCACTGCAGCGCTGGATCAGGAGTTTGTTCTCCCGCAACCCATTCCAGAAGAACTCGGTGTCCGGACTGATCGCCGGTGCCATTCGGGTCGCCATCAGTTCGCCGGCCTGAATCGCAGCACCCGGAAGCGCTGCCGCCCGAGGACTTCGCCGTCCTGGTTGGTGTACGTGGTCAGCCAGGTCAGGAAGAAGCCGGTGCCCAGCGCCGTCTTCTTCTCGTCGGAAACCGATTCGTACACCGCCGTCGCGCTGATGACGTCGCCGAGGCGGGGATAGCGTTCGATCTCGAACTCCGAGTTGGTCGCCACCGTGCTGGTGTAGCCGGCTTCGTCGAGGAATGCCGTTGGGTTGGTTTTGATCTCGATGGGAGCGCCACCGCGGTCACCGATACCTTCCAGTTTCGGCGACGGCATCGTCCAGGTTTGCAGCATCACCGGCGATGACACGATGCCGCCGAACCGCGACGCGGCCGCGAACTCCGGGTCGAGGTAGACGGGGTTCATGTCGGCGAGCGCGTACGCCCAGTGCCGGATCATCGGCTGATTCACCGGATCCGGTGCCACCGTGGGCGTTCCGGTACCATCGGTGGGCTGGCCGACGAGAGCCCGCAGCTTGGCGCGGACGGTTTCTTGGTCGGTCACCTGGTTGGTCCTCCTGACTTTTCTGTGACCCGAAGGTCACGCGGTGCTCGCGGCATGCCCAAGCCGGCCATGGCGATGATGTCACGCTGGATTTCGTTGGCGCCGCCGCCGAAGGTGTTGATGACCGCCCAGCGATATGCGGATTCCAGGGCGCCGCGCAGCGGTGCATCGTCGCCGCGGCGCGTGCCGTTGCCGCCCAGCACTTCCAGCAACTCGCGGGCGACCTGTTGGGTCAGTTCGGTGCCGAACACCTTCGCGGCAGAGGCTTCCCCCATGTTCAGCACGCCCTTGACCATGGCCGCGTTGATCCGCAGGTTGACGAGTTTGTAGGCGGCGACCTGCGCTTCGACGCGGGCCAGCGTGAGCTGCACCCAGGGCTGGTCGATGACGCGGCCGCCGTCGAGCTCGGTGGTTGTGGCCCAGTCCAGCGTCCTCTCGAACAAGGGTTCGAGCGCGCCCAGATTGCCCAGGGCGGCGCGTTCGAAGTTGAGCTGCGTGGTGATCAGCTGCCAACCCTGGTTCTCCTCGCCGACCAGCGCACTGACCGGCACCCGCACGTCGTCGTAGAACGTGTAGAAGGTGGAGATGCCCGGCATGGTGTGCAGCGGCTTCCAGGAGAACCCGGGCGAGCTGGTGGGCACGATGAGGATGGAAATGCCCTTGTGCTTCTTGGCATTCGGGTCGGTGCGTGCGGCCAGCCAGATGTAGTCGGCGTAGGCGGCGCCGCTGGTGAACATCTTATGGCCGTTGATCACGTAACTGTCGCCGTCGCCGACGGCGGTGGTGCGCAGTGATGCCAGGTCGCTGCCCGCCCCGGGCTCGGAGTAGCCGATCGCGAACTCGACGCTGCCGTCGAGAATTGCCGGCAGAAACTTCTGTTTCTGCTCCTCGGTTCCGCATTGCATCAGGGTCGGCCCGACCGTGTTGAGCGTCACCAGCGGGATCGGCGCGTTGACCCGCTGCGCCTCTTCGGCGAACATGAACTGCTCGATTGCCGAGAAACCCCGTCCGCCATACTCTTTGGGCCAGCCGACGCCCAGCAGGTTGGCCGCAGCCAGGGCGCGTATGCATTCCCGCGTTTCGGGACCGCCCTCCATGCGTGCGCTGAGCGCGAGGGTGCGTTCGGGCGTCATCACCTGTTCCAGCGTCGCGCGGATTTCGGCGCGCAGCCGCTGCTGCTCGGGCGTGTACTCGAGATCCATCGCCTCAGGCTCCCACCCGTACCGGCATGCGCTTCACGCCGGGCACCATGGTGGCCCGCATCCGATCCACCGTGCCGACCAGTTCGAGGCTGGGGAAGCACCGCAACAGCTCGTCGAACAGCACCGTCGCCTCCAGGCGCGCCAATTGCGCACCGACACAGGAATGTTCGCCGCACCCGAACGCGATGTGCGGGTTGGGGTGGCGGGTGACCTTGAACTCCTCGGAGTCGGGGCCGAATATCTCCTCGTCGCGGTTGGCCGACCCATACAGCATCACCACCACATCGCCCTCCCGGATCAGCCGGCCGCGAATCTCGACGTCGGCCGTCGCGGTGCGGGCCATGTGCACCACCGGGCTGTTCCACCGCAGCATCTCCTCGACGGCGCCGGGGATGAGCGACGGATCCTCGACCAGCAGCCGGCGCTGCTCGGGATGCTCGATCAGCGCCAGCGTGCCCAGCGCGATCAGATTACGGGTGGTCTCGTTGCCGGCCACCAGCAACAGAAACGCGAAGTTGAGCAGGTCCTCGTCGGTGAGCCGGTGCTCGTCGATCTCGGCTTCGGCCAGCACCGACAGCAGATCATTGCGCGGTTCGATCCGGCGGGCTCCGATCAGCTTCTGGAAGTACTCGAAGAGCTGTCCCATCGCCACGAACGAGTCCAGCTCGATCTCGGGATCGGCGGTTCCGGTGGCCGCGTCCGACCAGGCGCGAAACTGCTCCCAGTCGTCGGGCGGGGCGCCGATCAGCTCGGCGATCATCCGGGTGGGCAGCGGGGCGGCGATCTCTTCGGCGAATTCGTGCACGGAGCCGGGTTCGATGCCGTCGAGGATCCCGCGCACGATCTCGCGGATCTTCGGCTCGAGCACGGCGACACGACGGCGGGTGAAGCCGGAGTTGATCAGCTTGCGGAGCTGCCGGTGCCGCGGCGGGTCGCTGAAGATCAGGTTGCCCTCCTGCACCGGGCTGGGCATCGCCGGATCGGGGATGGTGATGCCCTTGGTCGAGGAGAACAGCGCCGGGTTGCTCGACACGAAGCGGATGTCCTCGTACTTCAGCAGCGCCCAGAAGTTGGTGACGTCGTTCCAGCACACCGGCGCGGTAGCGCGCAGCTCACGGTAGGCGGGATAGGGGTCGCCGGCGTAGAAGTCGGGGGAGTGCAGCGGGAAACTCGGCGAGTGCAGCGGAAGACTCGGCGAGTGCAGCGGAGGATTAGTGTGCACGCCGGGCCCTTCTCGCGGGACATGAATCCGACAGATTGATGCAATCTGTCTTGCGACATGTGTCTACCCTCCGCCGCACGCCACTGTCAATACGCCGACAATTACTGAAATAAGCTGGAATTCAGATTGCTGATGATTGACGACGGTGCGCGACGGGTGTACACCAGACCAGTAGATGACCGATCTCGGTGAGGAAGCGCATGGCTGAGTCACGACCCGCCCTTGTTGACACCTATCAGCTCTACATCGACGGACGGTGGGTCGAGCCGGAGGACGGTCGCTACGACGACGTCTCCCCGGCCACCGAGACCGTCATCGCGTCGGCGCCCGACGCCAGCGTCGGCCAGGTCGCCGACGCGATCGCGGCCGCGCGGCGCGCCATCGACGACGGCCCGTGGGCCACCACGAGCGGTCAGGACCGCGCCGGCTGCCTCAACCAACTCGCGGACGCGCTGATGAAGCACGCCGACGATTTCTATGCGCTGTCCCAGGTCGAATGGGGCTGCATCGGCAACGAGCGGATGATGCAAATCGACGGCGCGGCCTACATGTCCATGCACGCTGCCCAGCTCGCCACCCAGCTGAGCGAGGAAGCGGTGACCGGAATGAGCGCCGGGACCACGCTGCTGCGACACCAGCCGCTGGGCGTCGTGTCGGTCCTGACGCCGTGGAACTTCCCGCATTGCCTCAACGTCATGAAGCTCAATCACGCGCTGGCCGCGGGCAATACCGTCGTGCTCAAGCCCTCGCCGCTGACACCGCTGGCCGGGCTGGCGCTGGCGCGCCTCATCGACGAGCACACCGACATCCCGCCGGGTGTGGTCAACGTCGTCACGCCGTCGAGCGTCGAGGCCGCCAAACTGCTCACCACCGACCCGCGGATCGACATGATCAGCTTCACCGGCAGCACGCTCGTCGGGCGCCGGGTCATGTCGGCGGCGGGCGACACGATGAAACGGATTCTGCTGGAGTTGGGCGGCAAGTCGGCCAGCATCGTCCTGGACGACACCGAGGTCACCGACGAGATGCTGCAGCAGATGCTGTTCGACAGCTGCTCGCTGCACGCCGGGCAGGCCTGCATCCTGCACAGCCGGCTGCTGCTTCCCGATTCGCTGCACGACGACGTGGTCGACCGGCTGGTGGCGCTGGCCCGTGACGTCAAGGTCGGCGATCCCACCGATCCCGACGTGCAGATGGGGCCGCTGATCAGCGCCGCGCAGCGCGACCGGGTCCAGGCGCATGTCGACGGCGCCGTCAACGACGGAGCCAAGCTGGCGACCGGCGGCGGCCGCCCGGCCGGCCTGGATGTCGGATTCTATTTCGAGCCAACGGTTCTCACCGGTGTCGACGCCGATTCGACCATCGCGCAGGAGGAAGTGTTCGGCCCGGTGTTGACCGTGCTGCGCTACCGGGACGACGACGACGCGATCGCGATCGCGAACAACTCGCAATACGGGCTTTCCGGCGCGGTGTGGGGCGGCGATGTGGATCGCGCCGTCGGCGTCGCCCGCCGCATGCGCACCGGCCAGGTCGCGGTCAACGGGTGTGGTCCTGGCGGCGCGCCGTTCGGCGGCTTCAAGCTCAGCGGGCTGGGGCGCGAGGGCGGCGGCATCGGCGGGTTGCACCAGTACATGGAGCCGATGGCCATCGGGGTTCCCGCGTGACCGGACCCCTCGCGGGCCTGTCCGTCGTCGAAATCGCCACAGAGATCTCAGGCCCTTACGCCGCAAAGCTTTTCGTTGATCTCGGGGCCGAGGTCACCAAGATAGAACTTCCGGGCGGCGATCCCTTGCGCAATTGGGGGCCGTTTCCGCACGGGGTGCCCGACCCCGAACGTAGTGGTTTGTTCGAATACCTCAACGCCGGCAAGAGTTATGCCACCCTGGCGGACGCTCGCGAACTGATCGCGCGGGCGCAGGTGCTGGTGGAGAACCTGGGTCCGGGAGCGCTGGAAGAGTTGGGCCTCGACAGCGAAAGCCTGCAGCGGCTGCGCCCAAACCTGGTGCTGCTGCGCATATCTCACTTCGGCCAGTGCGGACCGTGGCGCGACCGGCCGGCCACGTCGCTGACCCTGCAGGCCGCGTCGGGCTGGGTCAGTGCCCGTGACCCCGACCGCCCGCCGGTGCAAGTCGGCGCGCGGATCGCCGAGTACGTCGCGGGTGCCTACGGCGCGTTGGGCGCGCTGACCGCACTGCGTTGCGCGTCTGATCAGGTTGTCCAGGTTGATGTTTCGGAGCTCGAAGCGCTGTTGTCGACGCTGCCGTATCCCATGCTCATGGCGAAGCGGATGCGAAGTCTCGGCTTGCCCACCAACGCGCGGGGGGCCCCCATGCTGGGCGTGGTCCGCGCCGCCGACGGCTGGGTGGGGATCAACTGTCTGACCGGCCAGCACTGGCTGGACGTGTGCGACATGCTCGGGCTGCCGGAATACGGCGAGCAGCAGATCGCGATCATGACGGGCGGCCCGGAGCGTGCCGAGTTCTACGCTCGGGCAGAGCCGTTGCTCGCTGAGCAAACCGTCGCGGAGATCGTCGAACTGAGCCAGGCGTTACGCATTCCGGCCGCCCCGGTCAATGACGGCGCAACCGTGCTGGACTGCCCGCAATACGCCGAGCGCAAGTTCTTCGTTGATGGTGGAGGATTTCAACACCCCGGGTCGCCGTTCAGGTTCACTAAAACCGCTGTAGCACAGCATCATTCGGCTCCCCGTCAGATGCCTGAGGCGCTGCCCTTTGCGGGACTGAAGGTGCTCGACCTGAGCACCTTTTGGGCAGGGGCCTATCTGACCTGCTACCTGGGTGCATTCGGCGCCGACATCGTCAAGGTCGAGTCGATCCAGCGGCCCGACGGTTTTCGCTACTCGGGCGCGTTTCCCTTTGAGGGCGACGACTGGTATGAGCGCAGCGCGATATGGCAGGCCACCAACCTCAACAAGCGAGACCTCACGCTCGATCTGACCTCGCAGCGCGGCCTGGAGATCGCCCGGCGCCTGGCCGCGCAGGCTGACGTCGTCGTCGAGAACTTCTCACCGCGAGTGGTGGAGCAGTTCGGCCTGGAATACGAATCGCTGGTAGCGCTGAAGCCCGACGTGATCATGCTGCGGATGCCGGGCTTCGGGCTGCAGGGGCCATGGCGGGACTACGTCGGGTGGGCGTTGAACTTCGAGCAAACCTCGGGGATGTCGGCGGTGACCGGCTATGCCGACGGGCCGCCGTGCAACCCGCAGGGACCCGCCGATCCGATCGTGGGTGTGCATGCCGGCGTAGCGCTGCTGGCCGCGCTCGAACACCGCCGTCGCACTGGCGAAGGCCAACTGATCGAGATCGCGCAGATCGAGGTCGCCGCGTGTGTGACGGCCGAGCCGGTGATCGAGTATTCCCTCAATGGCGTTGTCCCGCAACGTGAAGGCAATCGTCGGCGGGGCTATCTGCAGGGCGTCTACCCCACAAACGAGGACGAGGTATGGGTGGCGCTGTCGGTTCCGGACAACGGGCTGATCGACCATGACAGCTTCGACCAGATGGTCACTGGGTGGACCCGGACGCAGTCTTGCGATGAGATCGTGAAAACGCTTGGTGCGCAGGGCAGTCCGGCAGAGCGGGTGACTATCGGCGATCAGATGTATGACATACCCCAACTTGACGCGCGGGGCTTCTATGAGGAATTCGAGCGTCCCGTCAGCGGGGCCCACCGCTATCCTGGCTGGCCGTTTCGCATCACACCCGGGCCGCCGCGTCACCACCGCACGCCACCGCCGACGCTCGGCCAGCACAACGACGAAATCCTAAGCGGCCTAGGGCGTTCCGTCAAAGAGGTGGCTGCCTTGCGTGAGCAACGGATTATTGGCGAACGCGTGCTGAACGCTTAGAATCCAGCCATGGGACGATCTATGCGTGCCTTGCCGGTGGACGAGGAATCTGTTGGCAGAGCGAAAGCCCGTGCCGTCGCCGAGCGCGAGATGGCGGTGAGCGCGAAGCAACGATTCGCCACGCTCGAGGACGGGCCGTCGTGGAGCAAATGGGTGCCGGTCATTCGCGAGGTCACTTGGACCAGCCCGAAGCCGTTCGCGACAGGGGCCACTCGCACAGTGAGGCTCCTGGGCGGCATGAGCGTTGACGAGCTGTATTGAGCTTGGGAGCCTAATCGCCGCATGGGCTTTTTGGTCGCCGCCACGAACATCGGCTGGATTGATGGGTCGGCCGAGGATTACCGCGTGATACCCATGTCCGCCGAACGCTGCAACCTGCGCTGGACATTCGCGGTGTCGTATCGGGGCCCGTCGAGTAAGGTCGAGCCGCTTGTCACCCGCGTGCTGCCGGCTGTGCAGCGGCGGCCGCTCAAAAAACTCGAGCGCGTCGCCGGCGAGCGCTCGGTGCGCGCATAGCCCACCAACCGTTTACCGCAGCATTCCCACATGCAAAGCTTCGGACATGGTCCTCGCGATTGCACGCCCGAAGCTCGAAGGAAACATCACCGTCGGCGAAGACCGTCAGATCAGCTTCGCTGAGTTCGGGGCGCCGCAGGGACGTGCGGTCTTCTGGCTGCACGGCACCCCCGGCGCCCGCCGGCAGATCCCGACCGAGGCCCGCGTCTACGCCGAAGACCACGACATCCGACTGATCGGCGTCGACCGGCCCGGGATCGGCTCGTCGACACCACATCGGTACGAGACCATCTTCGCGTTCGCTGCCGACCTGCGGACCATCGCGGACACGCTTGGCGTCGACAAGATGGCCGTCGTCGGCCTGTCCGGCGGCGGTCCGTACAGCCTCGCCTGCGCCGCGGCAATGCCCGACCGCGTGGTGGCCGTCGCCGTGCTCGGCGGCGTGGCGCCGACACACGGACCCGACGCGATCACCGGCGGAGCGATGACCCTCGGCCTGCGCGTCGCGCCGCTGCTGAAGTTCGGCGGCAACCCGCTACGGATCGGCGCGAGTGTGCTGGTGCAGTCGATCCGGCCGGTCGCGTCCACCGCGCTGAACGTGTACGCGCTGCTCTCACCTGAGGCCGACCGGCACCTGCTGACCCGGCCCGAGTTCAAGGCGATGTTCCTTGACGACCTGCTCAACGGCAGCCGCAAGCAACTGGCCGCGCCGTTCAACGACGTCATCCTGTTCGCGCGGGACTGGGGATTCCGGCTGGACGAGGTGAAAGTCCCGGTCCGCTGGTGGCACGGCGACCACGACCACATCATCCCGTTCGCCCACGGCGAGCACGTGGTGTCCCGGCTGCCCGACGCCGAGCTGTTCCACCTGCCGGGGGAGAGCCACCTCGCCGGGCTAGGCCGCGGCGAGGAGATCCTGTTCACGCTGATGAAGCTCTGGGACGAGCGGAACTGACGTGCTGCTGGCTTCGCTGAATCCGTCGGTCGTCACCGCCACGGACGTCGCCGACGCGGTGCGCATTGACGGCGAGGTGCTCAGCCGCAGCGACCTGGTCGGCGCCGCGACATCGGTGGCCGAGCGGATCGGCGGCGCGCACCGCGTCGCGGTGCTGGCCACCCCGACGGCGCCGACCGTGCTGGCGATCACCGGCTGCCTGATCGCCGGTGTCCCCGTCGTCCCGGTACCCGCCGATGTCGGCGCGGCCGAACGCCGGCACATGCTCACCGACTCCGGGGCGCAGGCCTGGCTGGGTCCGGTACCCCCGGAGGACTCGGCGCCCGAGGGGCTGCCGCACATCCCGGTGCGACTGCACGCCCGCTCCTGGCACCGCTATCCCGAGCCGTCACCGGACGCGACCGCGTTGGTGATCTACACCTCGGGCACCACCGGGCTGCCCAAGGGTGTGCAGCTGAGCCGGCGAGCGATCGCCGCGGACTTGGATGCGCTGGCGCAGGCCTGGCAGTGGACGGCCGACGACGTTCTGGTGCACGGGCTGCCGCTGTTTCACGTGCACGGGCTGGTGCTGGGGTTGCTCGGGTCGCTGCGGATCGGAAATCGCTTCGTGCACACCGGAAAACCGACGCCGGACGGCTATGGATCCGCTGGGGGCACACTCTATTTCGGGGTTCCGACGGTGTGGTCGCGGGTGGTGGCCGACGAGGCGGCGGCCTCGGCGTTGCGCTCGGCGCGGCTGCTGGTGTCCGGAAGCGCCCCGCTGCCGGTGCCGGTGTTCGACCGGCTGGTGCAGCTCACCGGACATCAGCCCGTCGAACGGTATGGCAGTACGGAATCGCTGATCACGCTGTCGACGCTGGCCGACGGTGAGCGTCGCGCGGGCTGGGTCGGCCTGCCGCTGGCCGGCGTGCAGACCCGGCTGGTCGACGACGGCGGCGGCGCGGTGCCGCACGACGGGGAAACCGTCGGGAGGCTGCAGGTTCGCGGCCCCATGCTGTTCGATGGCTACCTGAATCGGCCGGAGGCCACCGCCGAAGCATTCGACGCCGACGGCTGGTATCGCACCGGCGACGTCGCGGTCGTCGACGGCGACGGGATGCACCGCATCGTGGGGCGTGAGTCGGTCGATTTGATCAAGTCCGGCGGATACCGCATCGGCGCAGGCGAAATCGAGACGGCGCTGCTCGGGCATGCGGGTGTGCAGGAGGCGGCGGTCGTCGGGCTGCCTGACGAGGACCTGGGCCAGCGGATCGTCGCTTTCGTCGTCGGCTCAGCCGATCCTGATGACTTGATTCAGTATGTTGCCCAACAGCTTTCGGTGCACAAGCGGCCGCGCGAGGTGCGTCTTGTGGACTCGTTGCCACGCAACGCGATGGGCAAGGTACTCAAGAAGCAGCTGCTGTCCGAGGGCTGAGTCGCCCTTCTTGGTGCCGCGAGTGTGCGCAGTTGTTCGCCTTTCGCGGCGTGTCGCCGTACAGACACGCACGCTCGCGGCACGGGGGGACACAGGATGTTGCCAGCGTTTTCAGCGCCTTTCAGCGGGCAATACCGCGTGCCTTCGCTTAACTTCGTGGTGTGGAGACGCAGGCGAACCGTGCCGCGACGGCTGAAGCCGACCCCCGCATCACACCGATGCGACGGGTGGCGGCCGCCTGTCTCATCGGCTCGGCGATCGAGTTCTACGACTTCCTCATCTACGGCACCGCGGCGGCGCTGGTGTTTCCCACCGTGTTCTTCCCGCAGCTCAGTCCTACCGTGGCCACGCTCGCGTCGATGGGGACATTTGGCGCGGCGTTTCTGTCCCGGCCCGTCGGCGCTGCCGTGTTCGGGCACTTCGGAGACCGCCTGGGCCGCAAGAGGACCCTGGTCGTCACGCTGCTGATCATGGCCCTGTCGACCGTCGCTGTCGGCCTGGTGCCCAGCACGGCGGCGATCGGAACGGCGGCCCCGTTGATCCTGGTCGCGCTGCGTCTGCTGCAAGGGTTTGCCGTCGGCGGCCATTGGGCGGGTTCGGCGCTGCTGAGCGCCGAATATGCGCCGGCCGCCAGGCGCGGCCGCTATGGCATGTTCACCCTGCTCGGCGGCGGCACCGCATTGGTGCTCAACAGCTTGACCTTCCTCGGCGTGAACTTCACCATCGGCGAAGACAGCCCCGCATTCATGGAGTGGGGATGGCGCCTGCCGTTCCTGATCAGCGCGGGGCTGATCTTCATCGCCCTATACGTGTGGCTCAACATCGAGGAGACCCCGCTCTTCGTCGAGGAAAAAGCCCGTGACCTGGTACCCAAGGCGCCGCTCGCGGAGGTGCTGCATTTGCAGCGCCGTGAGATCGCCCTGGCCGCCGGCAGCGTCCTCGGTTCGTTCGCCTTCGTCTACATGGCCGGCACCTACCTGACCAACTACGCCCACTCCCACCTGGGGTATTCGCGCAACGTCATCTTGATCGTCGGCGTGCTGGGCGGGCTGGCCAGCATCGCGTCCGTCGCGCTCTCGGCGACTCTGTGCGATCGAGTCGGGCGCCGCCGGATGATGCTGGTCGGCTGGGCTGGGTGTCTAGCGTGGTCGTTTGTGGTGATCCCACTCGTGGACACCGGCAAACCTGTGTTGTACGCGGTGGCGATCGTGGGCATGTACGCCATCGCCGCGATCGGCTCCGGACCTACCGCAGCCTTTATCCCCGAGCTGTTCTCCACCCGCTACCGCTACACCGGATCGGCGCTGGCGGTGAACGTCGCCGGTGTCGTCGGTGGCGCGGTGCCGCCCCTGATCGCCGGGACGCTGCGGGCGACGTACGGCAGCTGGACGATCGGTCTGATGCTGGCCGCCCTCACGTTGGCCAGCCTGGTGTGCACCTACCTGCTGCCTGAGACCCATGGAACGGCGCTGCGCACCACGCAAGGTGTGGGCCTGTGACTCAGTTGGCGTGCAGGTCCTCGTTGAGCGTGATGCCCTGACCGTCGCGGGCCACCACCTCGACGGCCCCGGTCACCGAATTGCGCCGGAACAACAGGTTGCTGGCACCGGAGAGTTCCCGGGCCTTGACCGATGTGCCGTCGGGCGTGGTCACTTTGGTGCCGGCGGTGACGTACAGGCCGGCCTCGACGACGCAGTCGTCGCCCAGCGAGATGCCCAGGCCGGAATTGGCGCCGAGCAGGCAGCGCTTGCCGATCGAAATGACTTGTGTGCCACCGCCGGACAGCGTGCCCATGATCGACGCCCCGCCGCCGACGTCGGAGCCGTCGCCCACCACCACGCCCGCCGAGATGCGGCCCTCCACCATCGAGGCGCCCAGGGTGCCGGCGTTGTAGTTGACGAAGCCCTCGTGCATCACCGTGGTGCCGGGTGCCAGGTGGGCGCCCAACCGCACCCGGTCGGCGTCGGCGATGCGCACTCCGGTCGGCACGACGTAGTCGACCATCCGCGGGAACTTGTCGACGCCGTAGACCGTCACCGGTCCTTTGCGACGAAGCCGCGCGCGCACCGCCTCGAAACCGTCGATCGCGCAGGGCCCGTGATTAGTCCACACCACGTTGGTCAATACCCCGAACAAGCCGCCGGCGTTCAGCCCGTGCGGCGCCACCAGGCGGTGCGACAGCAGATGCAGTCGCAGGTAGGCGTCGTAGGCGTCGGCGGCGACATCGTCTAACGAGCCGATGACCGTGCGGACCGCGATGGTCTCGGTGTGGCGGTCGTCGTCGCGGCCGACCAGCGCGGCCAGCTCTGCGGGAATGTCGGACACCGCGAGGCGCGAGGTGGCGCTGGTGCCCGATTCGGTCAGTTCCGGTGCGGGGAACCACGTGTCGAGGATCGATCCGTCGGAGGCCAGCGTGGCCAGCCCAATACCTGCAGCTCCAGTCACGGCGGAAAGGTTACTTGCCGAGGGGATCCGATTACCCTTGGGGGTCGTGCTGGATTTGCGTGGGGATCCGATCGAGTTGACCGCGGCGCTGGTCGACATCCCCAGCGAGTCGAGGGACGAGGCCCGCATCGCCGACGAGGTGGAAGCCGCGTTGCGCGCGCAGACGTCCGGCTTCGAGATCGTTCGCAACGGTGACGCCGTGCTGGCGCGCACTTCGCTGGGCCGGCCGTCGCGGGTGCTGCTGGCCGGACATCTGGACACCGTCCCAGTGGCCGACAACCTGCCCAGCCGCTTGGCGGACGGCGAACTGCACGGCTGCGGCACCGCGGACATGAAATCCGGCGACGCGGTCTTCCTTCATCTGGCGGCCACCGTGGCCGAGCCGGCGCACGACCTGACGCTGGTGTTCTACGACTGCGAGGAAATCGATTCGGCGGCAAACGGTTTGGGCCGAATCGAGCGCGAGCTGCCGGACTGGTTGGCCGCCGATGTGGCCATCCTGGGCGAGCCCACCGCGGGCTATATCGAGGCCGGCTGTCAGGGCACGCTGCGAGTCGCGGTCAGCGCCAGCGGAACCCGCGCGCATTCGGCGCGATCCTGGTTGGGCGACAACGCAATTCACAAGCTGGGCGCGGTGCTGGACCGGCTCGCATCGTACCAGCCGCGCCGGGTCGATATCGACGGTTGCGAGTACCGCGAGGGTTTGTCCGCCGTGCGCATCGACGGCGGCGTGGCCGGCAACGTGATTCCCGACGCGGCCTCGGTGACGGTCAATTTCCGCTTCGCCCCCGACCGGTCGGTGGATGCGGCGCTACAACACGTCCATGAGGTGCTCGACGGGCTCGACGTGGCGATCGAGCTGACCGACTCCGCGGCCGGAGCGCTGCCCGGTCTGTCGCAGCCGGCCGCCAAGGCATTGGTCGAGGCCGCCGGTGGGCAGGTGCGGGCCAAATACGGCTGGACGGATGTGTCCCGGTTCGCCGCGCTGGGCATCCCGGCGGTCAATTACGGGCCCGGTGACCCCAACCTGGCGCACCGCAGCGACGAGAGGGTGGCTGTCGACAACATCAGCGCGGCCGTGGACATGCTGCGCCGGTACTTAAGCGTGTAGCAGACCGTAGCACCATTTGCTACACTCTGCGGATGGCCAGGACTATCGCCCAGCGCGAGCTGCGCAATGACAACGCCAAGGTGATCGAGGCGGTCACGGCGGGTGAGACCTTCGTCGTCACCCGCAACGGTGAACCGGTGGCCGAGCTTCGCCCGCTCAGGGCCGGGCGTCGTTCCTTCGTGTCCCGGGATGAAGTCGCGGCCTTGGCGACGGCCGCGGTGCGTATCGACCATCGTCAGTTCCGCGCCGACCTGGACCGGTCGATCCATCAGGGGCTCTAGGGGTGTCGTCCGGACTTCTCGACACTTCCGTCGTCGTCGACTGGCATGACCCGGATGTGATCGCGGCGCTGCCCGACGCGATGGCGATATCCGCGATTACCGCGGCTGAATTGGCCGCCGGTCCGCATTTGGCCGTGAGCCCGGTGGAAGCCGCGAAGCGGCAGGCCCGGTTGCAGGAGGTTGAGTCGATCCTCGAACCGCTTCCGTTCGATGCTGCGGCCGCACGCAGTTACGGACTTGTCGTCGCCGCCGTGGTTTGCGAAGTACGCAAGCCGAGGAGCCGATTCGCCGACCTGCTGATCGTGGCGACCGCGCACGCCAATCGCCTCGATCTCTACACCCGCAACGGCGAAGACTTCACCGGACTGGAAGGGCTCGTCCGCGTCGTTAACATCTGAGCGGCAAGAAAGCCGTCACGGAGTCACGACGACGTCGACGCTGTCCGCGCCCGCGGCGGCCACGACGGTCAGCACGGGGGCACCGGGCGCCGAGACGACCTGCCCGCCGGTGACCGTGGCGTGATAACCGCTCGGATACTCGACGGGAGGCACCGAGACGAGCGTCTGTGCGCCGGGGGAGAAGCTGCCCTGGCCGTCGGCCCGCTGGGTCGAGTAGGACAGCCGGAAGGTGCCCGACTTGAACGACCACGACGTGGGCGTGCCCGCCACCACCTGCGGGTAGGGCGCGGCCAGCACCGCCAGCTTGGGCATGTTGACGTTGCTGCCGGTCGGCGGCTGACTGGGATCGAAGACCAGCGCCTGCTCGGTCGGCGACGAGCTGGTCTTGTCGTTGCCCGTGTATGCCCATTCCAGCCAGCCGATGCGGTCAGCATCGGCCCGTTGCAACACCCCGGTGAGGTTTGCCAGATCGTTGGTGGCACCGAACTCCGTCAGGAGCGCCGGGATGCTGCGGGGGGTCGTGTAGCGGCGCGCGTTGTTGAACGTCGCCTGGTCCTGCTGGCTACAGGTGATGTCCTTGTGCAGCTCCGACTCGATGGCGCAGTAGTCATGGAACGAGAACACGGTGTTCGCGTCGCTCACCGTGCCGACATCGGTGTGGATGCTTTCGTCGAACAACAGGTTCGGCTCGAAGAACACCAGTGTGGTCGAGTCGGCGTTACGAATCGCCGGCAGGACGCGGTTGTAGAACGTCCTCAGCTGCGCGTCGTTGAGTATGCAGCCCGTAACGGGGTTCGCGCACGGCGGCCACACCACCGGCCACGGCTCGTTCAAGATCTCGTAGCCGAAGACTCCCGGGTTGCGGCGGAAGTAGGAGGCGACGTGCGCCCACATGGCCGCGTAGTGGTCCTGCAGTCCGATCCCGTCCGGTGCAGGGGCGTTGCGCCAGAAGGAGTTCCACGCGAAATTCTCGGCGGGGTTGGCGAAGTAGTTGCCGGGAAAGCCCAGCTGCGGGTTGGGCAGCCCCCCGTCCTTGACGGCCCACGCCGGTGCGCCCTCGCCCTGGAACACCTCGTTGTACAGGTCTTGATGGGAGTCGAGCAGGCTGAGCACGCCGTGTGACGCCAGCGTCTGCACGGTCTGCGCGACCGAGGCGAGGTAGTTGTCGTCGTAGACGCCGGGCTGCGGCTCCACCGCTGCCCAGATGATGCCCACCCGCATCCCGGTAAAGCCGTTGGCGCCAAGGAAAGCCGCATCGTCGTCGCCGAATCCATCGGCGGAAGGTGTGTACGGCGGCACCTTGTACACCTGGTTAAGCCCGTGCAGCACGACCACACGCCCGGCGGCGTCGGTCAGCCACCTCCCGGCGTGGCCGAGCGGTGATACCGCGGGCCCGGTGATTACCGCCGGGTCCGCCAGCGGGGCCGCGCGCGACGGAACGTCAGTCGTCAGCGCTGCGAGCAGCAGGCCAGCCGCGGCTAGGCCGGCCGACCGCGAAAGGCGGAACCGCATCGTGCCTCCAAACGCCCCGGGCGGATTTCAGCGTGAGGCGTCATAGTCACCGTGCCGACACGGCGGGATCACGATTCATACACAATGCGGCGCAGGGGGTTTGGGGCTAGAGCCGCTGCGCCTGAGCCGCGGCATCGGCGGCGGCCGCACGCATCCCGATCGCCGCGAATTCTTCGGCCACCGCCGCCAGCGCGTCACGGTCACCGGCGGCCAGCGCCCGCGCATGGTTGACGACGAGGTTGCCGACAGCGCAGTCGATCTCGGCGGCCAGCCGGCGCACCGGGTCCACCGCGCGGACGTCACCGAGGCGCACCGCGTCGTGGTAGGCGCGCAGCGCCACCGCGGACTGCCCGGCACGCTCGGCCATCCGTGCCGCCTCGCGCGCCGCCGTGATCGCGCCCGTGGCGTCGCGCGCGGCCGCCCGGCACCAGGCGCGCGCCACACCGAGCTCCGGTAGGAACAGCGCCGACTTGGTCCCCTGGCGGGTTTCGGCGCGCCGCAACGCTTTTGCCGACCCGGGTAGGTCGTTCTGCTGAGCCAGCGCGGTGGCCAGCAGCATCAGCGACAGCGGCCCCCAGGAGTAGCCGGTGCGTTCCAAGGCGGCGGCCGCCGGGCCGAGCAGCGCCGCCGCCCGACCGAACTCGCCGTCGGCGAGCAGCACGTGGGCCAGCAGCACCTCGCCGATGGCGCGGCCCGGCTGCTGCAGCTCGGCGAAATCGGTGAATTGCTGGGCGAGTTCGCGCGCCGCGTCCAGCCGGCCGCCCATCAGCAGCGCGGTGACCTGGCTTAGTCCGATGGTGAAGCGCAGCAGCCCCGGATGCTCGGCGCCCAGCGCGCGCTGCGCCAGCGGCTCGACGTCGTCGAAACGGCCCTGCCGCGCCGCACACAGCGCCGCCGCGCTGCCCGCCCAGGCCACCGCCTGGTCACCGGCCGACGGCGACGCCAGCACCCCTCGGGCGATCTCGACGGCGCGCCCAACGCTGCCGGCGTTCATCGCGAAGGTGGCGCTCAGCGCGTCGAGGGTGACGCGCGGGCCCGCATCGGTGACCCGACTGCGGATGGTCCGCAGGAACGCGGTGGCCCGCTCCGGCTCGCCGAGCATGAAGAACTGGTTGGCCGCCCGCAGCAGCGTCCAGGCGATCAGTTCCGGTTCGGACAACGCCGCGGGGTCCACCTCGGCCAGCACCGCGTCGGCTTCGCGGCCGCGGCCCTGGAACGCCACGGCCTGGGCCAGCGGCAGCCGCGCCGCCAGCTCACCGGAGCGCTCCAAAGCCGAACGGGCCAGCCGTTCGCCCAGCGTGAGGTCGCCCAGCCGCAGTGCCTGTTGCGCGCCGTCGATGACCTCGCCCACCGGCTGCGGGGCGTCGCTGTCCACCGCCAAGGACGCCAGTCGCAGCCGGTCGATGAGGTGCTCCGACGGATGCCGCGACCGCAGCGTGACCAGCTCGGTACGGCGCCGTCGGGTGCCCCCATCACTGAGGTCGCCGAGTGCGGCGCGCGCCCGTTCGGCGAACAGCGGGTGTGCCGTGTAGACCATCGGGTCGTTTTCGCGTTCGTCGCGCACCCGAGTCTCCGCCGCGCCCCAATTCACCGCCTCGATCACCGCGCCATCACCGGCGAGGGTGGTGAGGTCGGCGAGCGACAGCGGCTCCTCGACGCACAGGTAGTCCAGCACCGACCGCGCCGCCGCGGGTAGCTCGGCGATGAATTCGTCGACGCCGACTGGCTCGGATGACCCCGATGACCCCGATGGCTCCGAGGCCCCGCCGGGCGCCTCGACGTCGACGCGATCCAACAGGCCATCGGTCCACAGCGCGGCGATGGCCTCCGGGGCGACCTCGGCGCGGGCAGTGACGATCATCCGCGCTGAACGGGCCAGCGCCAGCTGGTAGACGAGTGTGGCCGACAGGATGTCCAGGTCGTGCGCGTCGTCGACGATGAGCAGCAGATCGCCCTGGGCGGCATCGCGGCCCAGTGACGCTCGGGCCGCCCGCAATAGCGCGGCCGGCTTCCCGAGCTCTTTGATGTCGATCAGATGGCTGAACGCCCCGAATGGGACCACCCGCTCGGTCGGGGTGCCGGTGACCCAGCGGGTGAGCAGGGTCGGGTGGCGGCTGGCGAAGTGTTCGGCGGCCAGGCGCGCCAGCGTGGATTTGCCGACGCCGTCGGGTCCGAGTACGACGGCCCCGGGCCGCGCGGTGTCGCCGAGGGCAACGTCCAGCTGCTGCAAGGCGGCCGCGTGCTGAGGAACGTTCCATCGAATCGGCACCGCCGGATTTTACGTTGCCGGCCCAGCGCCGGATAGCCTTTGGGTTGTGCGGGGATCGACGCGGTGGGCGGTCTGTGTGTACTGCGCGTCCGGGCCGACCCACCCCGAATTGCTGGCGCTGGCCGCCGAACTTGGCGAGGCGATCGCCGAACGCGGCTGGACGCTGGTGTCGGGGGGTGGCAAGGTCTCGGCGATGGGTGCCGTGGCCACCGCGGCGCGCGCCCGCGGCGGCCACACCGTCGGCGTGATCCCGAAAATGCTGGTACGCCCGGAAGTCGCCGACACCGACGCCGACGAGCTGATCGTCACCGACACCCTGCGTGAGCGTAAGCAAATACTGCAAGACCGCGCCGACGCGTTCATCGCGCTGCCCGGCGGGGTGGGCACGCTGGACGAGCTGCTGGAGGCATGGACCGAGGGGTATCTGGGTATGCACGCCAAATCCATCGTGATGCTTGACCCGTGGGGGCATTACGACGGCCTGCGGGCATGGCTGTACGGGTTGGTCGACTCCGAGTACATCTCGGAGGCAGCCCTGGAGCGGCTGGTGGTGACCGATAACGTCGGAGATGCGCTGGCGGAGTGCGCACCCGGCTGAGTCCGGCCGGTGATCGCATAGGCTGGCCGCCGGACTGGACTCAACCGAAACGAGGGATCACGTGTCCGATCACGACGGGGGCGCGCGCAAAGCGGTCAGCCTGACCGACATCGCATCCCGGGTGCCGGCCGTGTTGGCCGACCTTCCCGTGATAGCGCGCGGGGTGATGACCGGGCTGCTGCCCCAGCCGAACTCCAAGAGGTCGATCGGCAGGGTGTTCCAGGAGCGGGCGGCGCGCTACGGCGACCGGGTCTTCCTCAAATTCGGCGACCAGCAGCTGACCTACCACGAGGCCAACGCGACCGCCAACCGGTATGCCTCCGTGCTCGCCGCGCGCGGTGTCGGCCAGGGCGACGTCGTCGCCATCATGCTGCGCAACTCGCCCAACGCCGTGCTGGCGATGCTCGCCACCGTCAAGTGTGGAGCCGTCGCCGGCATGCTCAACTACCACCAGCGCGGCGACGTGCTCGCGCACAGCCTGGGCCTGCTGGACCCGAAGCTGTTGATCGCCGAGACCGACCTGGTCAGCGCGGTCACCGAATGCGGCGCGGCCGGTGCCACCGACAACACCCTGACCATCGAGGACCTGGAGCGATTCGCGGTCAGCGCTCCGGCCATTAACCCGGCGTCGGCATCGGAGGTGCGGGCCAAAGACACCGCGTTCTACATCTTCACGTCGGGCACCACCGGATACCCCAAGGCCAGCGTCATGACGCACTACCGCTGGCTCAAGGCACTGGGCGGATTCGGCGGCCTGGGTTTACGGCTGAAGGGGTCCGACACCCTGTACAGCTGCCTGCCGCTGTACCACAACAACGCCCTGACGGTCGCGGTGTCGTCGGTGATCATCTCCGGGGCGACGCTGGCGCTGGGCAAGTCGTTTTCGGCGTCGCGGTTCTGGGACGAGGCGATCGCCAACGATGCCACGGCGTTCATCTACATCGGCGAGGTCTGCCGGTATCTGCTCAATCAGCCGGCCAAACCGACCGACCGGGCGCACAAGGTGCGCGTGATCGCCGGCAACGGGCTGCGGCCGGAGATCTGGGAGGAATTCACCACTCGATTCGGCGTCGCCCGGGTCTGCGAGTTCTACGCCGCCAGCGAAGGCACCACCGCCTTCATCAACATCTTCAACGTGCCCCGCAGCACCGGCATCTCGCCGATGCCGCTGGCCTACGTGGAATACGACCCCGACACCGGCACCCCGCTGCGCGACGACAGCGGACGGGTGCGCCGGGTGCCCGCCGGTGAGCCCGGCCTGCTGCTCAGCCCGGTCAACAAACTTTCTCCGTTCGACGGCTACACCGACAAAGCGGCGACCGAAAAGAAGTTGGTGCGCAACGCCTTCCGCGAGGGCGACTGCTGGTTCAACACCGGTGACGTGATGAGCCCGCAGGGCAAGTTCCACGCGGCGTTCGTCGACCGGCTGGGCGACACCTTCCGCTGGAAGGGCGAGAACGTGGCCACCACACAGGTCGAAGCGGCGGTGTCCTCCGACGCGGCCATCGAGGAGTGCACGGTCTACGGCGTCGAGGTTCCGCGCACCGGAGGCCGCGCCGGGATGGCCGCGGTCAAACTGCGCGACGGCGCCGAGTTCGACGGCAAGTCGTTGGCCCGCGCGGTCTACGACCAGTTGCCCGCCTACGCGCTGCCGCTATTCGTGCGGGTTGCGCAGTCGCTGGAACACACGTCGACGTTCAAGAGCCGCAAGGTCGAGTTGCGCGAGCAGGCCTACGGCCCCGACATCGAGGACCCGCTGTACGTGCTGGCCGGCCGCGACGAGGGCTACGTGCCGTTCTACGACTCGTACCCTGAGGAAGTTGCGTCCGGGAAGCGACCGCAGGGCTGACGGGTTGCGTCGAGATTGAAGCCACGCACACCGTCGTCGGCGTGTCATGTGCGTGGTTTAAATGTCGCGATAGCCGCGGCGGTGCAGCGCTGCACGGACCCGCCGTACGACATCGTCGGGCTTGTCCTCGGCGATCACCCGGACGATGATCCAGCCCAGTTCTTCGAGTTTGCGCAGCCGCCACTGATCACGTGCGTACTGTCGACGGTCACTGCGGTGATGGTCACCGTCGTACTCGACGGCCACTTTGTATTTCTCCCAGCCCATATCGAGCACGCCGATGCAACGCCAGTTCTCCTGCACCGGTATCTGCGTCGAGGGAACCGGCAAGCGCGCGTTGATCAGCAGTAACCGTAACCACGTCTCCTTGGGGGAGGCAGCGCCGGCATCGATCAGCGGAAGAGCCGATCTCAACCGCCGCAGGCCACGCGCACCCGGGTAGCGCTTGGCGAGCAGTAACACCTCTGCGGTCGAAAAGGAAGTGGCTCGCTTTAGTGCATCGAGGCGCGCCACTGCCTCGTCGGGGGGCAGTTGCCTTGCCAGGTCGAACGCCGTCCGCGCGGGTGTGGTGACAGGAAGACCCGCGACATGGGCGAGTTCGTCACCGTTAACTCGCGGGCTGCGGGTCACCACGCCGGCGGGCGGGTGCGGGTTACGCCACACCATCTCGACGGGTTCGTCGTCGTCGATCCAACTCGAGCCGTGCAGTGCGGCCGCGGCCAGCCCGGCCAGCACCCCGCGTCGACCCGACCACAGCCACGCCGCGACCGAGCGTGTGCGCAGCGAGGGCGCCGCGCACTTGGGCAGGTACGTATCGGGGTAGATCGGGCGGAAATCGCGTAGTAGCTGATATCGGGTGAGCTTCCCCTGCCGGAGGGCTTCGCTGCCTCGAAATACGTCATCCACACACGAAAGACGTCACCGCGCGCCAACAGGCTCCGCCAAAATTAAACGACGCACACCCGGATCGGCGTGTCGTGTGCGTGGTTGCAATGTCGCGAGGCGCTGGGTTGCGGTCTCGATCCAACCCGGGACCAGGCACTATGGAGGCGTGCAGTCGACGCTTTGCGGTCGCCCGGTCGCCAGTGATCGCCCGCTGATCATGGCGATCATTAACCGCACCCCGGACTCGTTCTACGACCGGGGTGCGACGTTCGGTGATGACGCGGCCCGGGCCGCTGTCCATAAGGCGATCGCTGATGGCGCCGATGTCATCGACGTCGGCGGCGTCAAAGCGGGTCCCGGCGAGAGCGTCGACGCGGACACCGAGATCGCGCGGCTGGTGCCGTTCGTCGAATGGCTGCGGGGCGCCTGCCCGAACCAGCTGATCAGCGTCGACACCTGGCGTTCAGAGGTGGCAAAAGTGGCCTGCGCCGCGGGCGCGGACCTGATCAACGACACCTGGGGCGGGATCGACCCCGCCCTGCCCGAGGCCGCCGCCGAGTTCGGTGCGGGCCTGGTGTGTTCGCACACAGGCGGCGCGCTGCCGCGCACGCGCCCCTTCCGGGTGAGTTACGGTACGACTACCCGCGGTGTGGTCGACGACGTGATTCGCCAGGTCACCGCCGCCGCCGAGCGGGCAGTCGCGGCCGGAGTAGCCCGCGATCGAGTGCTGATCGACCCGGCCCACGATTTCGGCAAGAACACCTTCCACGGGCTGCTGCTGTTGCGCCACGTGGCCGATCTTGTCGAAACCGGGTGGCCCGTGCTCATGGCGTTGAGTAACAAGGACTTCGTCGGGGAGACTCTGGGCGTGGAATTGACCGAACGGCTCGAGGGGACACTAGCGGCCACCGCGCTGGCGGCGGCCGCCGGAGCCCGCATGTTTCGGGTGCACGAGGTCGCGGCGACTCGGCGGGTCCTGGAAATGGTGGCGTCGATCCAGGGCACGCGCCCGCCGGCGCGCAGCGTGAGGGGACTCGCATGACAGCATCGGATCTGGTCGCCGGTGACCTCGCTAACGACAGGCTCCTGTGGAACCGTCCCAGCTGGACGATCGGCGAATTGGTCGCCGCCAAGGCCGGGCGGACGATCTCGGTGGTGCTGCCGGCTCTCGACGAGGAAGAAACCATCGAGTCGGTGATCGACAGCATCTCGCCCCTGGTCCGGGACCGTGGGGGCCTGGTCGACGAGCTGATCGTGCTCGACTCGGGTTCCACAGACGAGACCGAGATTC
>NZ_JBKQQD010000448.1:0-3573 GCF_052144515.1 Mycobacterium sp.
CTTGCTTATCCTGCCAACCCTTGCGACGACGAAACTCGCGATTGAATCTGGGATCACGGATGTCGTACCAGATCGGGCAACCCAGAGCGTCGAGGTCTTCGACGAACTTGCGTTCGTCGTCGCTCAACGCCGACCCATACCTCGCCACTTCAGCCATGGTGATCACCACCCCGCCGCTCCTGGTCGGCGATCCAGCGCAGCACGGCTTCCCTGCGGTATAAGACCTTGTGCCCCGCACGGAAATGCGGGATGAACCCGCCCCTGGCCCGCAGGTCCATCTGGGTCTTGCGGGGGATCTTGAGCATCTTTTCCAGGTCGCCGGTGGTAAGCACCTCGGCCTGCTCCTCATCAATCATTTGGCCCTCCCAAACCGGTCTGTGGTGACCGAGACCGAGCAGGACTTCCCTGCTCATCTCTTCTCGCACGTGAAGGGGCAGAAATACAGGGCAGTGCGCGACAACCTCGGGTTGCCCAAATATCTGCAGGCAGGTCCATTGAGGTGGGCTGACAAAGCGGCTTGTGAGTTCCTGGCTGCCGCGGCCATCGGCTGGATCCGCGGCGGCAACCACCACGCAATCCTGGTGCACCCGCTGACACTCTTGAGCCCATGCGGTAACGCAAGAATGGCGGGAAGGGGCCCGGCTAACTCGGAGGTCTTCGAGAACCTTGCTCATTGCTCTTCCAAACGCACTGCATCGTCTAGAAAAGCACGATCGATAACGTATTCGCTTTCCTGACGGCCTGTTTCGTGAATGTATGCCAGCAGTGCGATTGGTGGTGCGTCGAACGCATACACGTGCCCTACGGGACGCCTGCGTAGTTGATCGTGGGCGAAACGTCGGGCCATTGCCAGATCCGAGGTCCATGCCATACCCGCTCGCCCGTCTGGCGTGCAGCCCCGGTATACGGTGATCGGCTCCGTTGGCGGTGTGGCCGGCAGGCCATCGTGGGTGTATCCGGCAGTGCGGAAAAGTTCCACCCATATGACTGGCTCCATGCACCTCTCGGGGTACTCGGGTAACGACCAGGCGCGGGCGACGACGCCAGGGTGCGCTACCAGGTCGAGCGACCCACCGCAGTAAAGGTCAACCAGCAGGGCGGGTGCGTTGTTACGGCCTACACGGCTACTAGCGGTACTGAATGTCTGCGCATCGATTTGGCCATCGAATTGGTAATACCCGTTCTGGTCCTCATAGAGAGGAGAGGATGCAGCCTTAGGCATCGTGCGACACCCCACCGCGGCGAGTCGCCTCTTCCTGTTCGGCGATCCACGCCAGGACATCTCCGCGGCGGTATCGGACTCGGCCTGCTAGCCGAAACGACGCCGGCCCCACACCACTGGCACGGTAGTAGCGCAACGTCCCGGCAGGGATGCCGAACTCGGCCTCCACCTCCTTGGTCGCCATCAGGGCAGATTCAGTAGCTTTCAGCATTACACTCCTTATCCTTGAGGGGCTTGCACTCCAAGCGTTACCAGACTATCACTCGGTGACAGGTGGCTTGCGCTTGAGGGCCAAGCGTTTACAGCATAGAATTCCTGCCATGGATGAGGAGAGTGGGCGGCAGCCCAGAATCCCAAGATGAGGAGGACAAATGGGCGACATAGGGCCAAACCCACGCATGATCGAAGTCTTGCCCGTCACCAAGCCTGTACGACCGCCCATGCCGGAACCCAGCGCCGATTCGGAACGCAAGACGGCCGAGCGTCTCCAACATTTGCTCGACCAGGAACTTTCCGAGACTCCGCCGGAGGAGTTGGCGGAGCGGCGCCGCCCCTACGAATCCTGGGAGACGAGTTTCGGACAGAAGGTGCGGCAGTGGCGGCAGGCGCGTAACTGGTCTCAGGACGACCTCGCTAATCAGCTCCGTCGGCAGGGGTTTGACATGCACCAGACCACCGTCGCGAAGATCGAGCGGGGCACTCGACCCTTGCGGGTGGCAGAAGCCGCAGCCATCGCGAACATCTTTAGGGTGCCGCCCCTTGCCGTGTTCATGGGTCCACCCCCAGAGAAGCTTCCGTGGTCCATGCAGCAACTGCACGAATACATCGAGTCAAACGAACAGTTGTTGGCCGAGATGAAAGAGCAAATGGAGGCGAGCGCCAAAAAGTACATCGAGCAGCAGGCGCGCGTCTTCGAGCTAGCGGACTTATTTAACAAGGCCGCTCTAAATGCCGAGAACCGCAATGACGAAGAGCCGCCGAGGGATGTGCAAGGAGGACCAAGTGCCACAGAAGCGCAACCGGCGCAGCGGGGTTGAGGACCGCTGGAATAAAACCGTCTACGACGCAGCTGGCAACTCGCAAACCGTGCCGACCGCCCAAGACGGCACCGGGATGCGTTGGCGGGCACGATATGTCGACGACGACGGCCGCGAACACTCGAAACGGTTCGCCCGCAAGATCGACGCGCAGCAGTGGCTCGACGGCATCACCGCGCAATTCGTCACCGGCAGCTATACCCCGCCCGATGCTGGCCGCGCCACCGTGTCCGCCGTCTATGCCACGTGGTCGGGCGCGCAGGGCCACATCTCAGCTAAGACGGCGTTGACGCGGCGAAGCGCGTGGAACAAATACGTTGCCCCGCAATGGGGTGACACCGCCGTGGTGGAGGTGAAGACGTCGGCGGTCAGGACGTGGGTGGCGCAACTGATTGCGGCCGAGGTGGGTGTGGCCACCATCGAGAATGCGTTCGGGTTGCTGCGCCAAATCCTTAGCGCCGCCCTCGAAGACAACCGCATACCGCGCAACCCGTGTCACGGTGTGCGGCTGCCGAAACGCAAGCACCCCGACCGCGGCTACTTGAGCCACGCCCAGGTGGCGGCCCTGGCCGCCGCGGTGGACCGCCACCCCGAGGTGGTGCGGTTGTTGGCCTACACCGGGCTGCGGTGGGGTGAGATGGCAGCGCTGCGGGTGTGCGACTTCGACATGCTGCGCCGCCGCGTCAACGTATCCCGCTCTGTCACCGAGGCGAGCCGGCTGGTGTGGGGCACCCCGAAGACGTGGGAGCGGCGCTCAGTTCCGTTCCCGGCGTCGCTGGCCGATGAGCTGGCGGCGCTGATGGTCGGCAAGGGCCGACACGATCTGGTGTTCACGAACTTGCGCGGCGGGGGTGCTGCGTAACAACCACTACCGCCAGGATGTGTTCGCGCCGGCGGTGCGGACATGCCAGCAGGCCGATGACAAGTTCCCGTCTATCACCCCGCACGACTTGCGCCACACAGCGGCCAGTTTGGCGGTGTCGTCGGGTGCCAACGTCAAGGCGGTGCAGCGCATGCTCGGGCACGCCAAAGCATCGATGACGCTCGACGTCTACGCCGACTTGTTCGACGAGGATTTAGACGGTGTCGCCGATCGTTTGGACGCGGCGATCAAATCTGCTGCGGCCTCTCTGCGGCCCCAAGAGGCGCAGTGAATACCCGCACCCGCTGTGACCTGCGGTTACGGTGTTTGCTGGGGGCCGTTGGCAGTGTACGTCTTCTCGTGCGCATCGAGAAGCCCGGTTACACCGGTCCCGCCGTCGAGCAGAACGCCGCGGGGCCTGGAACGGCGACCGGAACTTCCGCCGCGGCCGT